>JAICGQ010000014.1 GCA_025923035.1 Pyrinomonadaceae bacterium
ACCGGCGCAGGAAGGGGAGATCGTCGAGGAGTTGGCCCAACACCTCGACGACGTCTACCAGCGACTCATTGCCAAGGGTCTTTCAGAAGACGAAGCAAAACGGATGGCGCTGCGCGAACTCGCAGACGCAGACGTCCTGCCAAACGAACTCAAGCGCGTTCACAAACCATTTCACGAAGCACCAGTGCCGGGTGGCACCGGGAGGTCAAACTTGTTAGCCGATTTCTTTCAAGACCTACGTTACGCCGGTCGCATGCAGTTGAAGAACCCCGGCTTCACCATCGTCGCCATCATCGCCCTCGCACTCGGCATCGGCGCGAACACGGCGATCTTCAGCGTGGTAAATTCCGTGTTACTTCGCCCCTTGCCCTACAAAGATCCCGAGCAACTCGTGATGGTCTGGGAAGACGCCACCAAGGCCGGCTATCCACGCGACACTCCGGCTGCCGCAAACTTTGTCGATTGGCGCGATCAAAACACAGTCTTCGAAGGAATGGCCGCGATCGCCGACGAGAGTTTTAACTTAACAGGCACAGGCGATCCCGAGCGTCTCGAAGGACGTCTCGTTTCGGCAAGCCTCTTCCCGCTACTCGGAGTCGATCCACAAATCGGCCGCACCTTCACGAGTGCCGAAGATCAGCCCGGCGCGAACAAGGTGGTCCTGCTGAGTCACGCATTGTGGCAACGCAGATTCGGCGGCGATACGAGCATCGCCGGCAAGCCGATCAATCTCAACGGCGAGACTTACACCGTCGTCGGCGTCATGCCCGCGCGCTTCCGGTTTCCAACGAGCGACGACGACGTGTGGGCGCCGATTGCCTTCACAACTGAGGAGGCCGCCAATCGCGATCGTCATTACCTGCAAGTGCTGGCGCGAATCAAACCCGGCATGAGTCTCGATCAAGCGCAAGCGGAGATGAACACTATCGCCACGCGTTTGCAGCAACAGTATCCGCAGTCGAACACGGATCTTGGAGTGGCGGTAACTTCACTTCACGAACATCTCGTCGGCGATATACGACCGGCCTTGCTGATCCTTCTCGGCGCCGTCGGCCTGGTCCTGTTAATTGCGTGCGCCAACGTCGCGAATCTTTTACTCGCTCGCGCCGCGGTCAGACAGAAAGAGATCGCAGTCCGAGTCGCGCTCGGCGCGAGACGCTGGCGTTTGATCCGTCAGTTTCTGACCGAGAGCATTTTGCTGTCGACGATCGGAGGCGTCGTTGGTTTGGCGATCGCCTACGGCGGACTGGTGCTGCTCCGAGCATTCATACCGGAGAACATCTCGCAGGCGCGAGAGATAGCGATTGATCTGAAGGTGCTTGGTTTCACATTTCTCGTATCGATGGTCACTGGTCTGATCTTCGGACTCGCGCCCGCACTACAGGCCGCGCGTTTCAATCAAACTGAAACGTTGAAAGAGGGCGGACGCGACTCAGCGACAGGCAGCGGCGGCAAGCGGATACGCGGTCTGCTGGTGATGTCGGAAGTCGCATTGTCGCTCGTCTTACTGATCGGCGCGGGGCTGCTGATCAATAGTTTTCTGCGGTTGCGAAACGTCGATCCGGGATTCCGCGCAGACAACCTTTTGACGATGAAGTTCGTGTTGCCGCAACCGAAGTATGAAGAGTTCGAACGGCGCAGCGCGTTTTACACCGACCTGATCCGCCGTGTGGAGAGTCTGCCCGGAGTTAAATCGGCGGCGGTGACAACCAACCTTCCGCTCTATCGTCAGGGTAACTCGATCGGCATCAGCATCGAAGGCCAGCCGCCGCCACCGCCGGGAAAGGAAAACATCGTCGTCACGCGGATCATCAGTCCCAAATACTTCGAGACAATGAGCATTCCATTGTTGAGCGGCAGAGCGTTTACCGATCAAGACACGCCTACTACTCCACGAGTGGTTGTAATCACCGAGACGATGGCCCGACGGTACTGGCCCGGTGAGGATCCGATCGGAAAGCGCATCGGCACGGGAAGAATCCAGCGACCAGAAGACTGGACGCAAGTGGTTGGCGTGGTGAAAGACGTTCGCCAGTTTGAGTTGACGGCGGATTTGAGGCCGCAAATGTACCTGCCTTACAGACAGAGGGGCTTCTTCCCGTCGGAAGATCTCGTTGTGAAGACTGACGTCGATCCGGCAAGCATCGCGTCCACCGTTCGAAACGCGGTATGGGAGATCGACAAGGACCAACCAGTGTCGAACATCAGAACGATGGAGGACATACTGCTCGAATCGATCGCGCGACAACGTTTCAGCATGCTGCTGCTGGCGATCTTCGCGGGCGTCGCGTTGATACTCGCGGCCGTCGGCATCTATGGCGTGATGAGTTACTCGGTGGCCCAACGCACACACGAGATCGGAATTCGCATGGCGCTCGGAGCGCAGACCGGCGCGGTGCTGAAGCTGGCAGTCGGGTATGGTTTGAAACTCGTCGTTGCCGGGATCGTGATCGGTCTGATCGCGGCATTCGCGTTGACGCGCGTGATGTCGACGCTGTTGTTTGGAGTGACGGCTACGGATCCGGCGACGTTTACGTTGATCTCGTTGTTACTGATCAGCGTCGCGGCGATTGCGAGTTACATTCCGGCGCGCAGGGCGACGAAGGTCGATCCGATAATTGCGTTGCGCTACGAGTAGCGGCGGTTTATCGGCCGGTTAGTAAGCGGGAGTAGCCTGTGATTCCGTTCAGCACATACTGGACAGCGAGCGCAGCGAGGACGATTCCCATCACGCGCGTCGCAATGTGTACGCCGCCTTCGCCGAGCAGTTTCATCAACCGTGAGCCAAGGTAGAGTGAGATAAACGAGACGATGAATACGATTGCGATCGCCACTCCGATTGCGCCCAGCTTCCTTGTGTCGTTCCCTGCTTGTGAGGTTAAGAGAAGAATCGTGGCGATCGTCCCCGGCCCGGACAGCAAAGGCATAGCCAGTGGAAACACCGAGATGTCTTCCGACCCGCGCTCTTTCGATTGCGGCGCCTGAAGGCCGCCACGCTGCCCGAATAGCATCGGCATCGCTGTGACGAAGAGGAGTATGCCGCCGCTGATCGAGAATGCATGGACGGTGACGCCGAGATACGAAAGCACCGTTCGCCCTGCCACGAGGAAGAACAGAGCGACACCAAGAGCGATCAGCACCGCGCGCGTCAGTATCGCTGTACGACGCTGCGGCTCATCTTGTGTCAGCGCGACGAACAGCGGAACGACACCGGGTGGATCAACCACCACGAGCAACGTCACAAACGCCGCTAATCCAAATCTCAGAATCTCCTGGTCCATAGTTAAGGGCGAAGCCCCAGGTTGTCTTACGGTCTGCGGCGAGGCTTAGCCCCGCCTCACGTCAGGCGGTAAAGCCGCAGCGTCAAGCCCTCTCAAGTTGGATCGAGCCTCCGTCTGAGCAAACATCAGTGCTCTCAAGTTCGATCGAGCTTCAATAGCGTGTGCAGCAGCACGTTTGCGCCGTTTGCGATGTCTTCGGGATGGGAAAACTCGCGCGGGGAGTGGCTGATGCCGCCAACACTCGGCACGAAGATCATTCCCACTGGTCCGAGCTGGGCCATGTCCTGGGCATCGTGACCGGCGCCGGACGGCATCAGCTTCGTCGACAATCCAAGCTCGCGCGCCGCTTCGCTGATCAAGGAGCGAATACGCGTGTCAGTCGGCGCCGGAATGTTCACGTTGATTTCTTTGAAGTCGAACTTCGTTCTGCTGGCCGTCGCGATCTGTTGTGCTTCAGTGCGGATCTTCTCGTAAAGCGAGTTGATCTTCGCGGCGTCGAGATCTCGCAATTCGAGACTGAGCACGACCTTCCCCGGAATGACATTCGGCGCGCCCGGTAACGCGTTGATCCTGCCGACGGTGCCCACTTGCCGTCCGGGCACGCTCGTCACGACACGATTCACAGCCTCGATAAACTTCGCGGCGGCCAGCAGCGCGTCCTGCCGATTGTTCATCGCCGTCGTCCCGGCGTGATTTGCAAAACCTTCGATCGTGACGTCCCACCAGTTGATGCCGACGATTCCCTCAACTACTCCGATCTTGATCTTCTCGGTGTCGAGAATAGCGCCCTGCTCGATATGCAATTCGAGATATGCCGCGATGTCGCCCTTCTTTCGACGAACGTCAGCAAGTTTAGCTGGTTCGCCGCCGATAAATTTGATCCCTTCGCGAATTGTTTTGCCGCTGCGACTGACGAGATCGAGTTCACGTTCGGTCAGTTCGCCGTCCATCGCGCGACTGCCGATCAGTCCACCCTCTTCATTTTGAAAAATGACGACCTCGAGCGGATGACGCAGCGAAACGTTCTTCTCCGCCAGCGTCTGCGCGACTTCAATCGCGCCCATCGAACCGACAACGCCGTCGTAGTTCCCACCTTCAGGAACGGTATCGACATGCGATCCGATCAGCAGCGGCTTAAGTCCACTCGCGCTGCCGGGTCGCTTTCCAATCAAGTTACCCGCAGCGTCAATCGACACGTCGAGTTTCGCATCGCGCAGCAGGCCGAGCACGTACTCGCGTCCTTGTTTGTCGGCGTCGCTGTACGCAACGCGACTGACACCGCCCTGCGGGTTCTTGCCAAACTCCGCCAGGGCGTTGATGTGGCCCATGATGCGATCGCCGTTGACGCGCAACTGTGTTTGCGCGTTTGCGTCACGCAACGACAACGAACACAGACTCAGAAGCAGAGCGTAGTTGAATTCGCGGCGAGTTGGTTTCATGGGCCCAGGAGCGTAGCGCAGGCTTTGCGACGACGCAACTAAGATGTAGAATCCCGCGCCAAAATGAAAAACATCAAACTACTTCCACTACTTACGCTGATACTCCTGGTCTTTACACCGGTGGTTTCACAAACCCCGCGGATTACGCCTGAACCACCCATTGGAAAAGGCGTAGTCGTGCTGAAAGCCGCGCGTCTGATCGACGGCACCGGCGCGCCAGCGATCACTAACGCCGTCGTCGTCATCGACGCCAATCGCATCACCGCAGCCGGACGCGTGGGATCCGTAAACATTCCGGCGAATGCGAAAGTGATCGACCTTGGCGACGTCACGTTGCTGCCGGGTTTCATGGACATGCACACGCATCTCATCGGCCGCACACTCGGCGATCCCGCCGGTGAAAACGCACTCGTCCGAGACTACGCATCCTTTGGCGCGATTCTCGGCGTGCAAAACGCCCGAGCGACGTTGATGGCGGGCTTTACGACGGTGAGAAACGTAGGTGCTGATGGCCGGTTTGACGACTTCGCCCTGCGCAAAGCGATCGACGAAGGTTGGACCGAAGGACCACGAATCGCGGCCGCCGGTCACTCGCTTGGTATTCGCGGTGGACACTGCGACGACAACGGTTATCGCCCCGGAATGTTTGATCCGGGAATCGAAGACGGCATCGCCGATGGACCGGATGAGGTGCGCGCCGCCGTGCGCTACCAGATCAAGTACGGCGCCGACGTGATCAAGACCTGCGCCACGGCAGGCGTGTTATCTGAAGGCGCCGCTGCGGTCGGTGTGACGCAGTACACGTATGAAGAGTTGAAAGCGATGGTCGACGAGGCCACGAAGCTCGGCCGCAAGGTCGCGGCGCACGCTCACGGCACCGAGGGAATAAAGATCGCCTCACGCGCAGGCGTAGCCTCGATCGAACACGGTTCGTTTCTCGACGAAGAAGGCGCGCGTTTGATGAAGGCGAACGGAACGTACCTGGTGCCGACGTTATCAGCGGCGGAAGGAGTCGAGCGCGCGGCGAAGACCGGTGTGTTGAAAGGACTGCGTGCGGAGAAGGCGTTGGCCGCTGCAGCCGCTGTTCGTAACGCGATCAAACTCGCCGTGGCGAACAAGATCCCGATCGCTTTCGGAACCGATGCCGGCGTGGTGCCGCATGGATCGAATGCGCACGAGTTTCAACTGCTCGTCGAGTGGGGCGGCATGAGCAACATGGACGTGCTAGTCGCGGCGACGTCGGGCGCCGCGAAGTTGTTGGGTTGGGAGAAGAATGCCGGATCGCTGACGGCGGGCAAGTGGGCCGACATCATTGCCGTTCCCGGCGATCCGTTGAAAGATATTCGCGCCACGGAAAAAGTCGTGTTCGTGATGAAGAACGGCGTGATCTTTAAACAGCAAGGTCAGTAGCAGACGAATCTATTTCTTGACCTCGTCCCAGATCAGCGTGTGCTTCGTTTCTTTGAGCAACAACGATCCGATGACGAACGTCACGCTGGCGATGATGATCGGGTAGTACAGTCCGGCGTAGATGTTGCCGGTTTCAGCGACCACCCATAATCCGATCACCGGCAAAAGTCCGCCAAACACGCCGTTGCCGATGTGATACGGCAACGACAGCGCGGTGTAACGTATTTTCGCGGGAAAGGCCTCGACGAGATACGCCGCGATTGGTCCATAGACCATCGTCACGAAGAACACCTGAATAAACACGAGCAGGATCAGTTTCCACGCATTCGGATTGCTGATGAAGGATTCGAAGCTGGTGTAAGGCAAAACTTCCTTCGCCGCCTCCAGTTTGCCATTAACCATTGTCTGCGGCGTCAGGGTAATCGCGCCGGTAATGTCGTCTTTCTTTGACGCAGTAGTAACGACTTCGGAGCCGGCCGCGCGTTGCATAGCGTGGTAGATCGGCATGTAGGAGACGGCCGCGAGTAAACATCCCGCCATCATGATCCACTTGCGCCCGATGCGATCTGAAAGCGCCCCCATCACGACAAACAGCGGCATCGCGAGCAGCAGTGCAGTCGCGATGATGTATTGCGCCGATTGTCCATTCACCTTCAGCACGGTTTGCAGATAAAACAGCGCGTAGAACTGTCCCGTGTACCAGACGACGCCCTGGCCCGCGGTTGCCCCGAATAGTGAAATCAACACTCGCTTGAGGTTTTCCGGCTTCGTAAATGCTTCGACCAGTGGTTTGCTGGACGTCATGCCTGCGGACTTTATCTGTTGAAAGATCGGCGACTCTTTCATCCGTATTCTGATGTAAAGCGATACGCCCACCAGCAAAATCGAAATGAGGAAAGGCACGCGCCAGCCCCAGGAGCTGAACGCCTCGCGTGACATCATGTTTTGGACCAGCAGGATCACGATGAGCGATAGGAACAGTCCAAGTGACGCTGTGATTTGAATGAAGCTCGTGTAGAAGCCGCGCCGTTCGTCGGGTACGTGTTCGGCGACGTAAACCGCGGCGCCGCCGTATTCACCGCCGAGCGCGAGTCCCTGCAGCACGCGAATCAAAAGGAGAATGATCGGCGCGGCCACCCCGATCGTCGCATATGTCGGAAGGAAACCGATCGCCGCCGTTGCGCCGCCCATAATCAGCAGCGTAACGAGAAAAGCGTACTTGCGTCCGACAAGATCGCCGATGCGTCCGAAGAAGAGCGCGCCGAACGGACGGACGACGAAACCCACCGCGAATGTCGATAGATAAGCGATCAGCGCGAATGTCTTGTTATCTGTCGGGTAGAAAAGCGGCGAGATGGTTACGGCGAGACTGCCGAAGATGTAGAAGTCGTACCACTCGATCATGGTGCCGACTGCTGATGCTGCGATTACTTGCCAGATGCGATAGCTGCGAACTTGATCTGTAGCGGACGAGGCGAGTGTTTGCTGGGCCATGGTTAAGATCCCATCAGTGGCAATCGGGATGCCACTGATGGGACGTAGAAAAACACTCCTACCGGTTTTGGTTCTGCATCGTGGGCATACCGCGCATCGGCATCTGGAGCTTGCCGTCGGCGCCGCTCGTTAGCGCGAGGAATCCGGAGTCGTAACGAATCGAATCAAACACCGCATCGACCCGCGCTTCCATCATCTCTTTCGCACGCACTGCTTGATAACGTTCGTACTGGAAGAAGTGTCGCCGCAACAACTCGAGGGCTTTCTTCTTCTGACCGGCTTGCGCGTAGATTGCTGCAAGGTTGTACGACGCGGGCAACAAATTGTGATTCGCCCGGGCAATCTTCAGCGCCTCGTCGGTATTTCCGGAAGCCGCGATGAACACTGCCGCGAACACGAGGTTGTACGGATCCTTCGGATCGAGGGCCAGGGCTTTCTGCGTGTAAGCATTACCCTGGGCCAGATCGCCTTCAGAGTGCCAGTAGACCGCGAGATTGCGATAGGTGAGCGGGAGTGGAAACTCTTCCGCCGCCTGTTCCATCAACTTCAAACCCTTCTTGAACTCGCCGTCGTGAATCGTCATCTTGCCGAGTCCGTGCAGGGCGACCGCACGCGCGACAGCATCGGCCGGCATGTTCAGGATTTGAGTGAACACTTCGCGAGCTTTGTCCCATTCGCCCGTGTGATGTCGGTAGGTTTCGCCGAGGTAACGAAGCGGCGTTGGATCCGCCGGATCCATCTTGTGTGCCTGCTGGTAGAACTTCAGCGCCGTGGCGTACTGTTCGGCAATCTCCGCGCGCAGTCCGCGACGCAACGTTGCTTCAATACGCGCGCCCTGGACGCGATCGAAAATCGGCGACTCAGGAATACTGCCAATCTCTTCGACGCCGAGTTTCTTCAGTTGACCGGCTGCGTCTTTCGCCTTCTTCGGAAACAGACATCGCTCGGCGGCCACTGGCTTCAGATCGGCGATAGCACCGTCGTTGTTGCCGGCTTTCGCTTTTTCTTTACCACTCTTTAATTGCGCGTCGAGCGCCGATTCGCGCTGCTTCATTTCGGCTTCGACGGCTTTCTCAACCTCGCCGACTTTCAGTTTGCCGGCTGTGCTGTCGACCTTCTTGATCGTGGTTCCATCGTGGGTGGCGAGCACAGCGACCGGTAACGCGGATTCGCCGATGATGTTTTTCAGCTCCGGCAGACCGGCATCGCCGACGGTCATCGTTACGCACTGCGCGGAGTAAAGAGTCAGGATGCGCGAGGTCTTCAGCGGCGAATTCTTGACCTCATCGTTGCTGGCCGGGAACCAGTAAAGGACGAGCCCCTTTTGCGGCACAGTCCTGGCTTCCCACAACTTCCACGGCACTTTATAGACAGTCGGGGCCGGCCCCATGGTGTTATTTCCGCCGCCGACACCGCCCGTGCCGCCGCCTCCGCCACCGCCACAGGTGGCCCATGCAGGTGACAGCGCAAACATTGTGATCAGGATCGTGGCAAGGAGTCGTGAAAGTTGTGTCTTCATAATGCGCTAACCTTTCGTTGTTTGCCGTTCAGCCGGAGTGCGGGAGGTGGTAGTTTATAACACAACGGTGACATTGATTGCACACATCGTTATGGATTTACGAGCGAGTTTAGGGTATTGTGGGTTTCCCATCGTTACACAACTAATACACGCCCCCAATTGAATAGAGACTATCATTATGCGCGCGATGAAAGTGTTGCTGGTCAATCCTAAATTTCCCGATACATACTGGAGTTTTCGACACGCATTACCGTTCGAAGGGAAACGCTCCGTGTTTCCGCCGTTGGGGTTGCTGACCGTCTCCGGTCTGCTGCCTCAATCGTGCGAGCGACGGCTTGTCGATCTCGAAATCGAGCCATTAAAAACGTCCCAGATCGAGTGGGCGGACATGGTTTTCATCACCGGCATGCTGGCGCAGAAGAAGTCGCTGCATGAGGTGGTCGACCGGTGCCGCAAACTTGGCAAACGGATAGTGCTTGGTGGGCCATACGTCACCAGCACGATCGAAGATCTGCCGTACGCGGATCATATTTTCCAGGGTGAAGCCGAGACGACGTTGCCGCAGTTTTTCGAAGACCTCGAACGTGGCACGACAAAACGTGTTTACAAAGCTCCGGAACGGCCGCCAATGTCGCTGGCTCCGATTGCTGATTTCGGTTTGGCGAACATGAAGAAGTACAGCAACATGTCCATACAGTACTCGCGCGGTTGTCCTTTTTCATGCGAGTTCTGCGACATCATCGAAATCTACGGTCGCATTCCGCGCACCAAGAGCAATCAGCAGGTCATCGCCGAGTTCAACGAACTGAAACGCCTCGGCTGGCGCGGTCCCTTGTTCATCGTCGACGACAACTTCATCGGCAACAAAAAGAACGTGCGTCTATTGCTGCCGGCGATAATCGAGTGGCAGAAGCAGAATGGATACCCGTTTTCACTGCTGACCGAAGCCAGTGTAAATCTCGCTGACGACGACGACTTGCTTGCAGCGATGAAAGAAGCTGGTTTCCGGCGCGTGTTTCTGGGGATCGAAACTCCGGTCGAAGAGAGTTTGAAGGAAGCGCAGAAGTCGCAGAACCGCGGGAACCTGCTCGACTCGGTGCGCAAAATTCAGAGTCACGGCATGGAGGTGATGGCCGGGTTCATCGTCGGCTTTGACAACGATCCGGAAGACATCTTCGAACGGCAGATCCAGTTCATTCGCGAGAGCGCGATTCCGATGGCCATGGTGGGAATGTTGAATGCCCTGCCGGACACGCAACTCTGGAAACGACTCGAGAGAGAAGGCCGGTTGCTGGGCGCCGACGCGACCGGTAACAACACGATCGCCACCGTTAACTTCATTCCGAAGATGGACGTTGAAAAGCTCGTCGCGGGTTATCAACGCATCATGCGCACGATCTACAAACCCAGCGAGTACTACCGTCGCGCGCTCGATTCCTTGCAGCGTGTGCCGCAGGACATGCCCGAAGCGCACCAGTATCACGGAATCAAAGCCGTCAAAGCTTTTCTGCGCATCGCGTTTACGCTTGGCGTACTCGATGCGGAGCGACGCGAGTTCTGGAGGTTCTTCCTCGAAGCCGTGCGTACGCACCACGATCGCATGACTGAATTGTTACGTCATGCCGCAATGGCGTATCACTTTCGCAAGTTGAACGAGTCTTACGGCGACACGTGAGTCCTTCCGCTCATTCGTCATTTGCTCTTCGTTACCGCGATTTCCGCCTACTCTGGTTAGGTCTAATTGTGTCCGTCAGCGGATCGCAGATGCAGTTTGTCGCGATCAACCGGCACATCTATCTGCTTACGCTTCCGTTTTGTTTGGAATACTTCGATCATCGCGCAGACGATGACGCTCGATTTCGGAGCCACGTTTTGGGGCGGCGATCGGTGCGACGTTGTCGGTAGTGACTGGCGGACTCGGTTCACTGACGTCTGCCGCGGTGGCGGCGGTGAAATCGAAAAGCCTGATAGACTTTGAAGTTTGATGTGGACAGCGGCAGACACAAACACACACCAGGACCACGTGATTGCGCACGTCATCGGCGCTAGTGTGCTGAGCTATTTTGTCTGGGATGAAACGGCTTACTTGCTGCTTGATATCGGTTTCATCTGGAATGTCTATCTCGACGGCGAGATGGGATTATTGCCGGAAGCGCTGGCCCTCGCCGAATTGGACGTGCACGAAGATCTCGGTCGCTGGGAACCGTTACCGTCGCCTTCGCCAATTCAATCGGTAGATCTGTTTCAATCCGAAGACGGGCGCCGCCTCATCCTGAACTGCGAGGACACAAGCATCACGCTGGAAACCTCGTTCACGACCCGCGAAATACACATCAGCTAAAAGAACAACGCCGCGCTCCAACTTCCGCTGGAGCCGCGGCGTCATCCTGTTGCTGGCCTTCAAACATCAGCCACTGACAATAATCTGGTTATCGACTTCCTTAACGCCCTTGACCTGTTTCACCATTCGTTCAACGTCGGCTTTTTCGGTTTGCGTCTTCACCGTGCCGATGAGCATCACTTTTCCGTTAATGACGCTGGCGCTGATACCGAGCGACGAGAACGCCGGATCGTCGGTCAGGCGTTTGTCGATCGCGGTTTGGATCGCCGAATCGATGCTGGCGCTGTCCGTTGTGCTCGGGGCCGTCGAACCGCCGGATGGTGGCGTAACAATGATTGGCGCCGGCTGTGTGGCGGGCGCTGGTTGTTGGATGATGACCGGAGGTTGTTGCGCCGGTGCGGGTTGCTGAATCACGGTCGGTTGCGTCTGCGCCGGCAGCGCTGCCGTTTCGTCAGTCGTTGGCTGATTGCTCATCCAGAAAAGCACCAGCATGGTGATCAGTGCGATAGCCACAACCACGAGCACGCCGACCATGCCTGCGGAGATGCCGCTGTTGTCGCGGACAGATTGTGAATGGACCACCTCGCGCCGTTCGTTCGGCGTCTCCACCACTACGCGGCTTCGCCTTGCTTCTTCTTCATCGTATGCCATGAGTTTCCTCCGTTGTTATGCGAATCGATTCTTGAAATGCGGAAGTATGTTTTCGCGTCTTTCCATCTGCTGACACGAGCGTTCCGGTCACTACCAATAAACTCAATACCAGTATGAAGACGAGGAGTCTCTTCATTATCCACCTCCAGTAAACCCTTGTTGCTGCCTCTCCTTTGGCAAACGTCATTCCGCGCGCAATTCTCCGCAATTACGAGGGTTAATGACTGGAACACCGATTGGTCGTTTTGTTATCGTACGTTTTTGAAAACAACGTAATCCGATCAATGTACGGATCAATACAATGACGACTGCCATCATTCATCATCCGATCTTCAAAGAGCACGACACGGGACCCGGCCATCCTGAAACACCTTCACGTTACAACGTTGTTATGGAAGCATTGCGAGGCGACGCCGAGCTCTGGTCCAACCTGCGCGAGGTGCAGGCGACCCAAGCCGCACGCGGCGACATTCAGGCTGCCCATTCACCGCAACTCTACAAGCTGATCGAACGCGTCGTGAGTGAAGGCACGGGCTACCTGGACGCCGATACTGTCGTGTCGATGCGTTCGCTGGACGCGGCCAAGCATGCGGCGGGGGCGCCGTGTCAGGCGATCGATTTGATCATGAGTGGCGAGGTGAACAATGCGTTCGTCCCGGTGCGTCCGCCCGGACATCATGCGACCGAAGAACGAGCGATGGGCTTTTGTCTTTTCAACAACGTCGCCGTCGCCGCCCGTTATGCACAACGGAAGTATCCGGAGATCGAAAAAGTGGCGATCCTCGATTGGGACGTCCATCACGGCAACGGCACGCAGGGAATCTTCTACGACGATCCGACGGTCTACTTTTTCTCGTCACATCAGTATCCGTGGTACCCGGGAACGGGAACGCGCGGTGAGAAGGGAACGGGCCGGGGTTTGGGTTACACGCTGAACCTGCCTTTGCGCGCAGCGACTCCGGCGACCGATCAGAAGCGTGGATTCGAAGCGGCGTTGGATGAGATGTCCGCCAACTTTACGCCCGATCTGATCATCATCTCGGCCGGTTTCGATTCTCATTTGCACGATCCGCTCGGGCAGTTGCTGCTGCAGGACGACGACTTCGTCTCCATGACAAAAGCAGTGAAGCAGTGGGCCGAAAGCAGTTGCCAGGGACGCATCGTTTCGTGTCTCGAAGGCGGTTACAATCTCGCGACTCTAGGCGGCACCGTACGCGAGCATGTGCGTGAATTAAGTCGCGTTTGACACGCTAGGATCAGCTTCCTATGATCTCCTCACATGCCTGCCGCACAGTCTTTAGTCAGTAATGACCGGCCTGAACGTGTTTTCCTGATCGACTCGATGTCGCACATCTTTCGGGCCTTCTTTGCGCCGATGCAGAATCGCGCGGCGCCGCTTGCCACGTCGCAGGGGCAGGTGACACAAGCCGTCTACATCTTCACCAACATGCTGCTCAAGCTGTTGCGTGAAGAGAAACCCGAATACATCGCTGCCGTTTTCGAATCGCGCGAGAAGACGTTTCGGCACGAGATGTTTCCCGACTACAAGGCAAACCGTCTCGCGATGCCCGACGATCTGTCGTCGCAGATGCCATACATCTTTCGACTCTGCGAAGTGCTGAACATTCCGGTGATCAACGTGCCGGGTTATGAGGCTGACGACGTGATCGGCGCGCTCGCCAGCCAGGCTGAGTCAAAAGGAGTTCAGACCGTAGTCGTTTCAAACGACAAGGACATGTGCCAGCTTGTGCGCGATCCGTGGATCGTCTGCATGCGACAGAATTCGCAGGTCGTGAAACGAAAAGAACCGGTGCCGCCGGTTGAATGGTGCGATGAAGCGTGGGTGGAGAAGAAGTTTGGCGTTACTGCGGACAAACTCGTCGATCTTCTGGGACTGATGGGCGACTCGATCGACGACATACCCGGCGCGCCGGGGATTGGTTCGAAAGGCGCTGTGCAGATCATTCAGCAATTCGGATCGATCGAAGCGGCGCTTGAGGGGTGGGAGTCAGTCAAGCACAAGACGTATCGCGAGTCGTTGCGCGACAACGCTGACTTGATTCGAAAGTCACGGGAACTGGCGCGCATCCGCACCGACGTCGACGTCGAATTGAAACTCGACGAAATCAAGGCGCGACCGCCCGATCGATCGGCGGCGTACGAGTTGTTTCGCGAGTTGGAGTTTTCGAATCTTACGCGTGAGTATGCAGACGCGGCGGTCGAACGCGCCCCGGCGGTTGAATCGGAGCGCAACTATCGCGTGATTCAAACGAAGTCGGAACTCGACAACCTGGTCCGCACGCTGTTTGACGCTGAGAGTGTGGGTATCGCAGTAGCTGATTCGACGCCGGCGGGTACAGGCGAGCAGGAATGTTTCGCGGAGTTGCAAACAACGCGAGGCATTGCTTTCTCAACGAACGCGGGAGTTTCCGCTTACGTCGATCTCGAGAAGTTTACGGGTGGTGCTGCGGCGGCGATTGGTCCATTGCGCGAGGTGCTTTCGAATGGACTCGTCGATAAAACAGTTCACGACGTGAAACGCGCGGTTGGTCTGCTGGAGCAGTTCAACATCACGCTCGAGGGCGTCCAGCACGATACTTATCTCGCGGCGTACCTGCTCGATCCGACGCGCAGTAAGTACGACCTGGCGGACCTCGCAAAGGACGCACTGAACGTCGAAAACGGTCACAAGCCGCCGGCGAACTGGTCGGAAGCTGCGTGGGAAACTGCTGTCGCCGCAGATCTGACCGCGCAGACCGCGCGCGTGCTTTACGCTCGCATTCTCGACAAGAAACTCGAAACGATCTATTCGGAAGTCGAACTGCCGTTGGCGCCGTTGCTTTATCGAATGGAACGTGCCGGGCTCAAAGTCGATAAGAAGGTACTTGCCGATCTGTCGAGTTACATCGGGCAGGAACTGCACAAACTTACGGTCAAGATCTATGAACAGGCCGGACGTGAGTTCAATATCGGTTCGCCGAAGCAGGTTGGCGAAGTTCTTTCCGATATGAATATCGACATCGGCAGAAAGACTTCGACCGGGCGAATTTCGACGAGCAAGGCGGTGCTCGAGGAGTTGGCCCAACAGTTTGAGCTGCCGCGGTTGATCATCGAGTACCGCGAACTCGACAAGCTGAAGAGCGTCTACACGGACGCACTGCCGCACCAGATCGCGACCGACGGCCGCATTCACTGTCAGCTCAATCAAACTGTGGCGGCAACGGGGCGCCTCTCGTCGAGCGATCCGAACCTGCAGAACATTCCGATTCGCAGTGAGATGGGTCGGCGGATTCGCCGCGCTTTCGTCGCAGAGAAGGGAAACAAGATCATCTCCGCCGACTATTCGCAACTCGAGTTGCGGCTGTTGGCCCACATCACGCAGGATCCCGTGATGCTCGAAGCGTTTCAGAAAGGCGAAGACATTCACGCCCGCACGGCGCGACTTGTGTTCGGTGCGAAGACCGACGCGGAGCTGAAAGAAGCGCGACGCTTTGCGAAGATCGTCAACTTTGCGATCGCGTATGCGATCGAGCCGTGGGGACTGTCGCAGCGTGTTGGCATTTCGCGGCAGGAGGCGAAGAAGGTCATCCAGGACTACTACAACACGTATAAAGGCGTGCGGCGTTACATGGAAGAGGTGCCGATTCGAGCGCGCGAGCATGGTTACGTGCGCTCCATCTATGGACGCATTCGGCCGCTGCCCGGCATCGCGGATCGCAATGCGAACATCCGAAAAGCAGCGGAACGTGAAGCCATCAACATGCCGATTCAGGGGACGGCGAGCGACATCGTGAAGATCGCCATGTTGCACGTGGATGAAGAGTTCAAACGCAATGGTCTCGAAGCGCGTTTGCTGATGCAGGTGCATGACGAGTTGCTGGTGGAAGTGCCGGACAAGGAAGTCGGGAAGGTAACGGAGATATTGAAGCACGAGATGGAAACGGCCGTGTCGCTTGATGTACCTCTGGTGGCGGACGTCGGCGTGGGTGAGAACTGGATGGACGCCAAGCCCTAGCTTCGATCTGTAATGGAACCCTCAGGAAAACATCCGCAAGTAGTTTATCGAAAGACGCCTGATCCGAATGCGCCGCGAGCCCAGTCCGCATTCTCGTCACTGCGAGGGTTTGCGCCTGCGCTCTGGCCTCTGATCATCGGCTTCCTTTTACTGCTTGGCCTGATTTCCGGTTTAGGAATATTGAACGTCAGGCGTATGGATGAAGTCGGGTTTCAATCGCGAGATCTGGCTCTGCAACGGATGGCGCGCCTTAATTATCTGTTGGAACTGCGCCTGAAAGTGACAAGACTGGACAATGAGGCTCGCCTGCGTGGCCGCCTCGAGGCTGGACCGGAGCCACAACGACGCGAGTTGTTGCCTCCTTTCGAAATGCGCCTGAACATCGCGCGAAACGACGTCATGGTTGCTCTTGATCGGCTGGTGAACGAACCACCACTTTCTGACGAAACGTTTTGGCAAGATCTTCGCAACCTGCTCGAACCGTACATTGAGTCAACGAAAGACGCGAGGACTTACAGTCTCGATGGCTTCGAAGCATTCCGCAAGGTGGACAACAAGCTTAACCAGATGTTCCTTGAAGAACAGGATCGTCAGGACATTGTGCTCAACAAAATGACGGAAGTGCGAAACCAGGCGCGACGGCAGATTATCAAGTGGATCCTGCTGGCGCTTTTCGTCGGCGGACTCGTTGCGGTCGGAACGATCTGGCAGGTGCAGCGGCAGTTTCGCGAGATGCGTCGCAGCATGTTCGAGGCGAAGCGCGAAAGGACGTTCACGACGCAACTGCTCGAAGGAATGGTCAGCGCCGTCGCGGCGATCGATGAAGACGATCGCATCCGCAGCGCCAATGCCTCGTTCTTCCGGATATTTCCCAAAGCAAGCATCGGCGTGTCAGTGCTGGAACGGTTCGCTCCTGACGATGTGATGAAGATCCTCGACACCGTCACCTCCATTCGCGTCAACAAGGCAACGTATCACGGACGCTTCGTGGCCCAGGTCGAAGAAAGCGACAAAGCATTCGACGTCTACTCAGCGCCACTCGCAATCGACGGCGATCGCGGTCAGATCGTCACGCTCGTTGACGCCACCGAAGCAGCCGAAGCGGAGCGCACACTGCGTCGCAGCGAATCACTGGCTGCCGTCGGCCAGGCGACAACGCAGGTCGCGCACGAGATTCGCAACCCGCTGGGCAGTATTCGACTCGGCGTTTCCATGTTGCGCGATAGCGTGACCGACGAAGATGCGCTGAACACGATCGAACTCGTCGAGCGCGGTATCAAACATTTGAACAAGCTGGTCGTCGACGTCACGCAGTTCTCGCGACAAAAAGAACTCGAACGCTCGACGGTCGATCTGCACGAGTCGCTCGAACGCAGTCTCGACCTGGTGAGCGAACGAGTGCAGGAGAAGAATGCGACGATCGAAAAACAGTTTGCGCGTGGAGCGATTACCGGGAATTGGGATTCCTACCAGTTGCGCCAGGTATTCGTTAACGTGATTGCAAACGCGGTCGACGCGAGCCAGGAGGGGGCGTCCGTGCGGATCTCGACGGAACTGATCGCCCCGTCGACCGACGGCAACGGTCAGGGCGCAAAGGTTTACGCACGTGTAATAATCGCCGACCAGGGGAAGGGCATGGACCAGGCGACTCGGGACCGGATCTTCGAACCGTTCTTTTCGACGAAGAAACGCGGTACTGGTTTGGGACTGGCGATCGTGAAGCAGATCGTCGAGCAACACGGTGGCCGAATCAGCGTTGCGAGCGAGCCGGGTAAGGGGTCGCGTTTCAGTATCGACTTGCCTGTCTAGATTCGTGCAAAAGCCTGCCGGGCAGCCTCGATCGTCTCATCAACAATCTCATCAGTATGCGCGAGACTCACGAACGCCGCCTCGAACTGTGAAGGCGCGAGGTAGACTCCGCGATCCATCATCGCGTGAAAAAACCGGCCGTACGCTTCGCGATTGCATTTGTTCGCGCTGTCCCAATCGACAACAGGCTCGTTCGTAAAGAAGCTGGTCCACATCGAACCGACGCGGTTCGTGACTGTCGTTATTCCCGCATCCTGGGCAGCGCGCGCGAGACCAGCGCACAATCGTCGCGATGAATTTTCGAGTGTGTCGTACACTGCTTTGTCGCGCAGGCGACGCAGCGTGACGAGTCCTGCCGTCATCGACAACGGATTGCCCGAAAGCGTGCCGGCCTGGTAGACGGGTCCTGCCGGCGCGACGTGATTCATGATCTCGCGACTGCCGCCGTACGCGCCGACCGGAAGTCCACCGCCGATGATCTTTCCGAGCGTAGTGAGGTCCGGTTTGATCCCGAAAAGCTCCTGCGCGCCGCCGCGAGCCAGACGAAATCCGGTCATCACTTCATCGAAGATCAACAACGCACCGTGTTTCGTTGTTAACGCGCGAACCGTCTCCAGATAGCCGGGTTGCGGTGGAACGCAACCCATATTTCCAACAACGGGCTCGATAATCACAGCCGCGATGTCATCGTGTTTCGCAAATGCCTCTTCAAGTGCCTGCGCGTTGTTGAACCTAAGCGTGATCGTGTTCTCCGCGAGCGCCGCGGGAACGCCCGGACTGTCCGGCAGTCCAAGTGTCGCCACGCCTGATCCGGCTTTCACCAGCAGACTATCGCCGTGCCCGTGATAACAACCTTCGAACTTCACGATACGCGTGCGAGCGGTGACACCGCGTGCGAGTCGAATCGCAGACATCGTGGCTTCGGTGCCGCTGCTCACGGTCCGCACCATCTCGATCGACGGAACGGCAGCGATGACTTCCTGCGCGAGTTCCACTTCAAGCTCTGTTGGCGCCCCGAAACTCGTGCCGTTCGCTGCCACCCGCTGCAGTGCCGCGACGACCTCTTCATCCGCGTGACCCAGGATCATCGGTCCCCACGACCCGACGTAATCGATGTACGTATTGCCATCGACGTCCGTGATCCTTGCGCCTTTCGCTGACTTGATGAAACGCGGAGTGCCGCCTACTCCGCGAAACGCGCGGACCGGCGAGTTCACGCCTCCCGGAATCAAGTCGACGGCAGTCGCGAAAAGTTGTTCTGATTTCGTTTGCATGATCGGTTGACGATTATAGTCTACTCACGGCTTCCTTTGGTTCGACGGTGATCGAACGGAACCGCGACAACCGCACCAAACCGGGCGCTGCGCCTTTCGGCTTCGTGAGAAACTTTCGCTCCGTGTAATGAATCACGACCTTCGCATCTTCGCTTGCCTGGCTAAACTTGCCCGCCAATTGGGCTGCTTCGATGATCGTGCGATGCGGGATCTCTTTGCGGGTTGGATTGCGAACGACGACGTGCGAACCCGGATAGTCGCCTGCGTGCATCCATAAATCATTCGGATTTGCGACCCGAAACGTCAGCGTGTCGTTGTCGCGGGCCGTCCGACCGACGAGAATTTCGTAACCATCGCTCGAGAGATAACGACGTACGCCGGGGATGGTTTTAGCCGCTGCAGCATTCGGCTTGCCTTTCGCAGTCTTCGGCGTCGGAGGCGCTTTGTCGAAATTCTGCAGAGCGGCGGCGTCTCGGTGTTGAATGATTCGTTCGAGTTCCTGCGCGCGGGTTTCGAGTTGCTGAATTTCGCGATCGACGTTGCTGAGCCGCGTTGCGATCTCCTCGCGTGCGTGTTTCGCCTTCGTATACAAACGAAAGCGGCGTGCCGCTTCGTCTTGCAGCGAACTGTTCTCATCGATCTCTAGTTCAATTTGCGGCGCTTCTTCCGAGTAGTAATCAATAACAAAAATCTTGTTTCCATCGCGCGTAGCGGTCGCGACGTTTGCGAGCAGTAGATCACCGATTCTCTTGTGTTCCTCCGGATCGCCATGATTGGCGAGATCCTTGCGCAAATGATCTTTCAACTTCCGTTGACGCTGAATCGCGGTTCGCAAGCGAGAGCGCAACGTACCGGCCCGTGAGTCAAACGCCTTCGCGGCGTCGATCCCGCTGTAATGAGCGTCAGCATACGCGGACGGAGATCCGCTTGGAGTTTCAGCCGCATCGTGTTCCGAAGGCGTGCGCGGTGTTTGCGGCGGTGAATAGATCTCGCCTGGCAGTTGTCCGCGTGGTCCACGCAGCACCGCCACGATCTGATCCGTCATGTCGAGCAGAAAGAGATTCGCCGTGCGACCCGTCAGTTGAACGATCAGTTTATGAAAATGCGATTGTTCAGACTTAAAACTAAGCCGAACAATTCGATCCAGCGGATCTTTATCAACGGCGACAACCGCGGCGCCATTCGTCCTGGCTCGCAGTAGTTGACCAAAATGAGCCAGTGGAATTGACGCCTTCTGCAAATCGCGACTGCGTCGTTCGATCAGATAGAGACGAGGACTCGAAGGCTCGACGCTGACGAACAGAAAACTCCCGCGCAGGCCGAAATCGAACGCAAACGAAAGCGGCGTGAGTTGATAGATCTTTCCGAGAAATCGTCCGCTTAGATTCGCGCGCAGCTCTTCGACGACACGCCGGATCAGTTCGTCATGCATAACTGTCCACGGAGATTAACAGAAAATCCGTGGCTCAAACACGAACGACTGCTGTGCGCGTGACGCGATCGTGAACCGTGTAACCTTCGCGGCTGAAAAGGACAGAAAGTGTTCCGAGTACAGTGGCTAACGAGATCAAATACACAAACGAACGACCGATCGATTGGCCTCCCGTGGGAATGAGTCGCGTCTTCCTGTCGATCACTTTCAACGACAACAGACGCATGGCCCAAGTCCGTCCGGTCAGCGCCGTCATCAACGTGAGATACACAAAAGTGACGACGACGAAACTTCCTGCGAGCACCGCGATCACGCGCGGTTGTTGCAGGTTGTTCCCGGTCCAGTAAGCCGCCGCTGCGATCGGCGAACTCAGCAACGCGCAGAATACGAGATCGAACAGCGCGGAGATCAGGCGCCGAAACGCGGGCGCTGATTGCATCGGGCTGTCGTCGACTCGCAAGTTACGCGAAATGGAGTCGAGGTAGTTGAGCGCGGGATCGTTCGGATCGTCTCGGATCAAACGTTTCGGAGCGCGAGGTACAGGCGCCGCCACGGGGTCACTTGGCGGCACGACAACCAGGTGAGACTTTTCCACGGCAGGCGGTGGCTCTTCAACAGCGATTTCCGGCTCGAACGTGAGTTGCGTCGTCGGGGGACCAACTGTTTCGTTCATTTCGTTTTCTTCTCGTGCGGGAGCGTAGGCAATGGCCGTCGCGAGGGTGGATCGCGTGTGCCGGGTTTCGGTGGGAGCCGACTGATGTGCGCGCTCTATTCTTCTTAGAGCGGCAGCTACCAAAGGATTAATCGCCGGCATCTCGGCCGGCGGCAATAGTTCGAGCTGTGGCGAGTTTATGGCTGCTTCGGCCCGACGGCGCTCATCTTCCGCGGCTTCGCGTGCGGCTTCGCGAGCGCGCCGTTCCTGAACTTCGCGAACGCGTTCGCTGAGTTCCTTCCGCCACTCGGGAACGGAACTGCGCGTAACGCCTGGAAACTCAATCAGCGTAGATTTCTTTTTTTCTGGCTGGTTCGGAGTATCGCCGGTTGGTTCCATATCAACGTCGTTTAGACGAGTCCGCCTCTGGCAACGCGACGCATCCTATCAGGAACAACTTTAAGTGGTCAATGAGAAAATAAAGCAGCGATTGAGGTTGTGGGTTTGAGGATCGGGCCGGATCCAGGTCGACGATTAGAGCGGTGTGCGTCCGGCAAACCCGGCGTCGACGTCGTGCCACCACTCAAGCTCGTCGCCTTCACCCAGTTGCCAGCAGAGCAGAACCACCCGGCCGTCGCGAAGTGATGGGAAATCGATCAGTCCGCGCTCGAAGTCTTTCAACTGCACTCCCAGCGCGTCCAACTCGCTCATTTCCGCAGTCAACTCCGTCAAAACAGTGGCGTAAGCGACGCCCTGCTCGATTCCACCGCCGCCCTGTTCGGCTGCTTCCGCGGCTTTGCGGGCTTCGTCGCGATACTGGGTGAGTTTGCGATGGGCTCGCTGAATCCTGGCGACAATTACGCGAACGGTGGGAAGCAGAGCATTTGCTTCCTGAATCGTGAATAGTTTCATCTTTTGAAGCGGAATGGATAGCCGTCAGTGATCGTCGGTAATCCTGATGAATTCCGTTGCTGCTTCAAACTCAGCCGCCTCCTCGTCGATGTCCGTTTCGAGCACCACGCGCATCGCCGCCTCGAAACTTTCACCTTGTTTCGGAAGCTGGCACTGCTCCTGCAGGTATGGCGCCGGGAGCGGCTCGTGCAGTTCACGCTCATCATACCGCGTTCCGTGCGAGATCTCCTTGCGCACTTTGTCCGCGATGTCGCCGAGGTCGATGAAATAGTCAGCGACGTCGATCAGTTTCGGCGCCGTGTTCGAACGAAAACCGGCGATCTCGACGCGACAACCTTTGTACGCGACAGCGTTGACTGCATAGACGAAATCTTCGTCACCCGACACGAGGACGGCCGTGTCATAACGGCCGGCGAGAGAGAGCATATCTACAGCGATTTCGACGTCGAGGTTCGCTTTTCTGGTACCGTCGTAGAACGTCTTCAGCTCTTTCTGAATTACGCGAAAACCGTTGCGACGCATCCACAAAAGAAACCCTTGCTGGCGTTCGGCGCCGATGTCGACGCCAGTGTAAAAGAAAGCCCTCAGAAGCCGGCCGTCACCCAACAACACCCGCAATAACTTGTTGTAGTCGATGTCGATGTTATGAAATCGCGCTGCGTGGAAAAGGTTATTTCCGTCGATAAAAACCGCTACTCTTCCGCGGTGGCCGAGCTGCCAGGAAACGTTGTTAGTGGGATCATAACTGTTCATAAACTGACTCCGATAAACTCGCCTTGTTATTGACCTTAGAATGCTTGTTTGATCTTCGCTGGTCAAGTTGACGGTCCAATGATCCCTCCGATCATGTGGCCGCGATTACCTGACTCGATACAGCATCGAAATAGATCGTTTTAATGGGGCCATTCGTGACATTGATCTCCCAGGCCAGATGTAGTTCCAAACCACTCGATTGGGCCGGGGAGGGAAGGGCATAAACAACTAACTGCCGGGGCTCTAAAACAGCATTGTCGGGCAGCGTTATGGTTTGCTGGCCGGTTGCGTTTGAAATGGTAATCGGTTGCGCTTTGACTCTCGTGACTGCTTCTTCGCCAGTCAGTTCCGGACTGACCTGGTTGAGCGCGGACTGAAGGCGTTCCGCATTCGGGAGACAGTTGCTCGAAAGCGCGACGAGCTTGCCGTCATTGCGAAAGCGGATCGTCAGGTTGCCGTAACCACCGCGCAGCGGATAACGAAAAGGTCGTTGTTCGTAGCGCGCGAGTTTGATTCCCGCGGCTTCATCGGTTCGTTGGACGAGTGACAACTCCTGAGGCTCAGCTCCGATCAGTCGTTGCCAGTCGGCGATGAACCGGCGCAATGATTCGCGTGTCTCTTCTTCAGTCTGCTGCGCGTCACCGACTTTCGGGAGCGCGATCGACGCCGCCAATTCCGGAGGCACACTCTGAAGTGTGCCGGTGTAGGGATCCAGAGTCGCTTCGGAGCGATGTTGTAGTCCGTGTTGCTGCGAGATCTGATACCAGGCGAGAGATGCTTCTTCGAGTCGTGCAGCGGGATCGACGAGCCCAACGGGATAGAGACGAACGTCAGCGCGTGGACCGTTAGCGTCCGTCGGTCGAAGTGCCGCACACGCGCCGCTCATCAATGCAAGCGCGATCACGATCGTTGCAGTCCCGCTGGTTCTTGTCGACCTGGAAAACATATCTCGCCTCAGAATTTCCCCGTCGTCGTATAATCCAAATACTTGGAGGACGTGTTGCCTAAAGATAACGAAAACATTCGTCTGCCATTTACTGGACCACTCGAACCTTCTGAGCCGCAGGGGTTTGCGCCGGACCAAATGATTCGTTGTGACGAATGCTTGCGGGCCAACCCTCCGACACGCGTCGCTTGTATGTACTGTAGCGCGCCCTTGCCCGCGACCGAAGCGTCGGCGCGGCTGCGGAAGCCGGCGTTGCGACCACCGGAAAAACATCAGACGGCGTACAACAGCATCCTTTTGCCACCGGACTCTGACGTCTCTGATGAAATGGTCGCCGAGGCCGCGAATCTGCTGAAACTCAGCCCCGAAAATGTGAAGCGCATTATTGCCGAGAGGATGCCTTTGCCCGTCGCCTGTACCGCTTCTCGTGAGGAAGCTGAGTTGGTTGTCGAGAGGCTCGGCGACGCGGGTTTACAGTCGATCGCGTTGAGCGACGACGAGCTTGGCGCAACGGAGACGACAGTCCGTCGCATCAAGTCGATGACGATTGATGATGAAGTTGTTGTGCTCCATCAAGCGGGAACGAAGGACGAAACGGAGGTGCGCTGGCGCGACGTGGTCTTGATCGTGGCGGGCCGGTTGTTTGTAAGACGTGTCGAGATCCAGGAACGAAAGACGCGTCGTGCTGAGAACGAGATTGTTCAGACAAGCGAGTTCTCGAGTGACGAAGCAGTGATCGATTTTTACAGTTTGACGCAGCCGCAAACGTGGCGCGTCAGTGCGAACGGTTTCGACTTCTCGTGTCTCGGTAATCAAAAGGCGCTCATCGCAAACGAAAACATCTTGCGGCTGCAACAGATGATCGCCGCGAACGCACCAAACGCGCGAGTCGACGACTCCTACAAGCGATTGCGTCACACGCTCGATCTCGTTTGGGGTTCGCAACAGGAGACGCAATCGAGTGGCTGGCGTCGTGAACGGCCCGGCAAGTTGAGCGTGGGGCTCGCGACAACGAACAGCAACGAGAGCCAGTTCACTCGCTACTCCCGGTTGCGACGATACTTCGAATGTCAGAATCATCGAACTTAATCTACGGCGTGAATGCAGTCGTCGAAGCGTTGCGTGCCGGCACGCGACAGATCGAGTCGATCACCATTCTTGAAAGCGCGCGACCGGATCGTTTGAAGTCGCTGATCGAACTCGCGCGTTCGAAGAGCGTCCCGGTCCATCGTGTGCCGCGTCTGGATCTGGATCGATCGCTCGGCGAGGTGCGGCACCAGGGTGTGGTCGCGCGGATTGCCGCGGCACGATACGCCGACGCCGAAGCGTTACTCGACACGTTCGAAGCAAAGATCGGAACTGACGATCCGCCGCTGGTGTTGGGACTTGACGCGATCGAAGATCCGCGCAATATGGGTTCGATACTGCGCACGGCCGAATGCGCCGGAGTTCACGGCGTCTTTATCGCGGAGCGGCGTGCGGTTGGACTGACCGGTGTTGTCGCGAAAGTTGCGGCCGGCGCGTTGGAGTATGTTCCAGTTGCGCGCGTAACGAATCTCAATCGATTGATAGAGCAGTTGAAAGCACGTAACATTTGGGTCGTAGGTGCGGCGGGAGAAGCAAAGCAGTCGTACACGGACTGGGATTGGACGCTTCCCGCGGCCATCTTTCTCGGCAGCGAGGGACACGGCCTGCACCGTTTGGTTCGCGAACATTGCGATACGCTGGTTCGCATTCCGGTCTGCGGCAAGTTGGATTCATTGAACGTTTCAGTGGCCGCAGGCGTTTTGCTTTACGAAGCGCGCCGCCAGCGGACGTTGGCGTCAGGCCGGCGCAAACAAAGTTGAGGCGAGAATCAAATGTTCTGTCCGAAATGCGCTACACCGAATCCCGATGGTGGCAGTTTTTGCCGTGGTTGCGGAGCCAATATCAGTCTCGTGCCGCAGGCTTTGACGGGACAGATCACGCCACCGAATGCGGAAAAGAGTTTGGTTGAAGAAGAGGCTTGTTATAGTCCGAGCGGACGTCGTCGCCGCCGCGAACTCACGCTCGAGTCGGCGTTCAAAAACCTGTTTCTCGGCATCGCCTTCTTGCTCATTGCGATCGCTCTCTCGCGGACAATTGGAGCGGGCTGGTGGTTCTGGATGTTGATACCCGCCTCGTTGATGATGGGCACCGGCGTGGCGCAGTACATTCGACTCAAGGAAAAGAGCAATCGATCGACCCCGTCGTTGCCACCACCAGTGCGCGCGACGGAACATCTCATGCCGCCGCCAACGGCGAGTGTGACTGAGGGAACTACACGCCACCTCACGTCGAAGACTTCCGAACACAGATGACTCGGATCTGTGTCTCCGTTTGTGAAACGAATGTAGCAGCGCTCGAGAGTGCAGCCGTTCGCGCCAGCGAATGGGCTGACATTGTCGAGCTGCGTCTTGATTGTCTCCATGATTTGAGAGGTGTGCAGCAAGTATTAGATCGTCTTTCGTGCCCCGTGATTCTGACTCTGCGGCCGACTGAAGAAGGTGGACATCGCGAGTTGGACCATGAAGCGCGCGCCTCGTTTTGGAAGACGGCCCCGCACACCGACTGGTGGGACATTGAATCGGATCTGATTCCCGAAACGGATTGGTCGCACGTAATCATCTCGCATCACGACTTCGCCGGAGTCCCGCAGGATCTCACACGCATTTATGAACAACTAGCTGCGACGCCGGCACGGATGGTAAAGATCGCGGTGCAGGCGCATGACATCGTCGATTGCATTCCCGTCTTTCAACTGCTCGATCGTGCGCGAAGCGAAGGCCGGGAGGTGATTGTGATCGCGATGGGTAACGCGGGAGTCGCCACGCGCATCCTGGGTCCTTCACGCGGAGCGTTTCTGACGTACGCAGCTTTGAACGAAGGAAGTACGACAGCGCCGGGACAGATCACCGCTCAAAAACTCCGTTCCGTTTATCACGTCGATAAGATCGACCGCGACACGATGATCTGCGGCCTCGTCGGTCAACCGGTGATGCATTCCGTTTCGCCGCACATGCACAACGCTGCGTTTCGGGCTGCGGGAGTTAATGGTGTTTATTTGCCGCTCGAAGTTCGCGACGTGAAGACGTTCTTCACCCGGTTGGTCGATCCGTCAACGCGAGAACTCGATTGGAACTTGCGCGGGTTGAGTGTCACTGCGCCGCACAAGTCGACAGTGCTGGAGTATCTCGATTGGATCGAGCCGGAGGCGAAACAGATCGGCGCAGTCAACACTATCGTCGTTGACGGCGACGAGCTGCGCGGATTCAACACCGACGCTGCTGGATTCATCGAGCCGTTGCTCGAGGTCAT
>JAICGQ010000015.1 GCA_025923035.1 Pyrinomonadaceae bacterium
AACAGCGACACCATCTTCTCGAAATCAGCGGCCCGGCGATGATCGATGATCTCTACTCCTGCCAGATCAACGCCATTGTCGCGCGCCGCGTTGCGAATCACGTTTTCCTCGCCCAGCAGCGTAATCCGCGCGATGCGTTGACTCGTGCACTGCGCCGCCGCGACGACCGTGCGCGGATCGTTTCCTTCCGGCAGAACGATGTGCTGTGGTCGGGAACTGGCGCGTTGGCGAATTCGTTCGAGAATGTCCATATATGATAGTGTTGCTAGACTTTTGCGGCAGATTATGTAGGAGGATGCATGTCAGAACCAAGCCTGCGGAGCCGGATGACAAATTTACTGCTTTTCGTTCCCAACATGCTGGTTCTGTGCGCGCGTTTGATGGTCGATGGAAGAGTGCCGGCGAAAGAGAGGTTGCTGGTTGCCGGAGCGATCGTTTACGCACTCGTGCCGCTCGATTTCATTCCGGACATGCTGCCGTTCGTGGGCCAGGTAGACGATGCCTATTTGATTTCGATGAGCCTGTTGCGGCTGATGACGGTGACTGACGCGCGCGTCATACGACAACACTGGCGCGGTGGTGGTGATGTAGTGGAACTTGTAGGCGCCGTTGCGTTGCTGGCGTCGAAACTGTTGCCGCCGAAAATCCGCCGCGTGTTGACCGCACACATTGAGGACAAACCCGCGCCGCCCACACCCTCGGTCGTTCAGGCCGCGAGGGTCCAGTCGATCACGCCTTCAACAGATTTTGACAGGGCGTGAACTACCGCCGGATTGCTGGACTTGATTGCCCAGTATCTCACCTGTTCCGGCGTCGCCAGATCCAAGCCGGCTTCGTCGAAAGCGATCAGCGCACAACTCAACGACGATGAGTCTGCGATCACAAACCACTCGCGCGCCAGCCGAAAATCATGCTTCAACGTAATCAACCTGATGTTCGGATGACGTGGCGGGCGCCAGTCGTCTTCGCCGAATAGATAGACCGACTCGGAAATGTCGGCGATACGCATGTAACGATCGATTATCGGTTGCAGCGACGAGAGTTTTTCCACACCCGCATACACGCGTCCCGCGCGGTTTGTGCGCAGCAGCACGGCGTTTTCGATCATCAGGCTTGCGTACTCAACCGAGGCCGTCGTCGTATGGCAGATAAAACTCTCCCGTTCAGTGAAGTCGCGTCGGGCAAGGCTCGCGATCTCACCAAGGTTTTCTGTCTCTTCGACGCCTGAATACTTGAGCGCTTGCTCGAAGATGGAGAAGTTCTTCACTTGGGGGCCCTCCTGGACCGGGCCAGAGTTGTACCCAAGTTAGGCTGCAAGAGCGTTACGAATACTTCGCTTATTTGTGCTCTATAGTACTGACACAGTCCGCGCGTACAGGAAGTTGTGCTCAGTTGCGTTCAGGACGATTCGAGTCCGGCGAGGATCTTTTCGTGAATGCCGCCAAAACCGCCGTTGGACATGATCGCGACCACGTCGCCTTCACGCAATTCAGGCAGGATGTGAACGACGATTTCGTCCGCGCCGGGTAGGGCCAACGCCGGCTTTCCCTGTTGCGAAATCGCCGCAATTAACTCTTCGGTATCAAGCGCGCGTCCCTTTTCTGTCACCTTCTGGCTATCAAAAACGCTGGCGACAACCACGTAGTCCGCAGCCGAAAACGCATTTGCATAGTCTTGCTGGAAGACGGCGAGCCGGGAGGACCAGGAACGTGGTTCGAAGATGGCGATCAAGCGGCGATCTTTATATCGAGCACGCAAAGCACGGAGTGTTTCGCGAACGGCGGTCGGGTGATGGGCGAAGTCGTCGATTACTAAAATGCCACGCTGTTCGCCGCGCACTTCCGCGCGGCGCTTTACGTTTTTGAAACCCTTCAACGCCGTTTGAATTTTGCCCTGGCTGATGCCCCACGCGTCGGCGGCGATGATCACGGCGAGGCAGTTGAGCAGATTGAACTCTCCGAGCAGCGGTGTTTCAAATTCACCCCACGGCTGTTGCTCGCGAAAGACTTCGAATTTCGAAAGTCCACCCGAAAAATCGGCGTTGCGCACCTGCCAGCGTGCGTCGTCGCTTGTGCCAAACGTTTCTACTTGCGTGAAAAGCTTAGGTCCGAATGATTCAACTACGGCGCGCACGTTCGGACTGTCCCAACCCGCAATCAGCCGTCCGTTTTCGGGAACGAGGTTCATGAAGCGGCGAAACGCGAGCTTCACGGCGTCGAGGTCTTTATAAATGTCGGCGTGATCGAATTCGATGTTGTTGACGATGGCGAGCTCCGGCAGGTAGTGCATGAACTTCGGGCCTTTATCGAAGTAGGCCGTGTCGTATTCGTCCGCCTCGACGATGACGTAATCACTTCGAGTGACGCGAAAGCTGTTGCCGAAATTCTGCGCGACGCCGCCGATCAGAAACGTCGGATCGAGTCCGCCCTGATCCATGACCCACGCCGCGATGCTGGTCGTGGTCGTCTTCCCATGCGTGCCCGCCACGGCGAGCGAGTGGCGGCCGCGAATGAACTCCTCTTTTACAGTCTCTGCCTGTGAGCGATAGAGAATTTTCCGTGAGAGCGTTTCTTCAACTTCCGGGTTACCACGCGGTATCGCGTTGCCGACGATCACGCAGTCAGGCGTTGGAGTCAGGTGTTCGCGTTTAAAGCCTTGCAAGACGTTGATACCGAGGTCGCGCAGCATCGTCGACATCGGCGGATAAACGTTCTGATCCGATCCGGTAACGTGATGTCCTCGCGCCTGGAGCATTCCCGCAAGGGAAGCCATGGCAGTGCCGCAGATGCCGATTAGGTGGTAATGCATGTGCTGAGTTCTGTATTGAGCAACGATTGATCGTCAGTTGTAAGTTGCCTGCAGGTTAACCGCCGGTAGTGCGCCCTGAACGTGCGTGCCGTTCGTTCCCATTTGAAACTGCTGACGCGTTTGCGAGCGCGCTCCGCTAAATCATTACAGAGCGCATCGTCTGTCCACAGACGCAATAAAGTTTGGGCCATCTCGTCGACGTCATTTGGATCGAAGATCAACGCCGCGTCCGCCGCTTGTTCCGGCAATGACGTGACGTTGGAACAAGCTGTGGGAGCACCCATCATAAACGCCTCGGAGATCGGCATCCCGAAGCCTTCAAACAGACTCGGAAATACCATTGCGCGACACAGCCGGTATAAACATTGCAGTTCTAACGGAGTGACGTAGTCGAGAAACTGAACGCGATCACGCAGGTTTAACTCGTCGATCTCTTTCTCAAGAGTCGGAAAATATTCGTTACGTTTTCCAGACAGGACGAGGTGGACGTCCACACCGTCACGTTCGCGAATGCGGGCCATCGCGCGAAAGAGATTGACGTGGTTTTTGTGCGGCCAGGTTTGTGCCGGGTAGAAAAAGAAACGCTCCGGCAATGACAGTTTCTTTCGCGCCAGTTCGAGATCTGCCTCCGTCGGAACTGGATAGAACTCAACGACGGGAGCAGGCGCGATCACTTGCACTTTCTCTTCAGGCAATTGATATTGCGCGATCAAATCCTTTTTTTGCCACGACGTCGCGGCAACTACCATCGCCGCCTGCGCGCAGAATGCACGATATTCAGTCTCTCTCTTACGAACGACTGCGGGACTGAAATACTGCGGCAAGTGTAAGTGTTGTAAGTCCCACGGATGATAGATAGAAGGGACGCTGGTCAGGAACGCGTTCTGAGTCGGAAAGTGTACGAGGTCGAAACCTTCCTGCTCGACCAATCCATCCGACTTCGGCGGAGCGAGAACGTTACCCGTTTTCTGCTTACGCTGCCGAATCGGATCCAGAAGCTTGTAGGCGGCCGCGCGCACAAACGGCGCACTTCTTAACGCGCGAGACCAGCCCGGAAGTCGGGTCGCGCCAAAACCGTGAATTACGCGACAACTACCGGAGATGTATGGCAGCAGCCATTCATCATTATTAGCGTATGTAAGAAACGAATACTCGATCGTTTTGTCCTGAAGTTCCGACAAGCCACGCGCGAGCCCGATGACAAACTGCTCTACACCACCGACGGCGCCGTTTCCCGTTAACCGCGCATCGATGCAGACACGCAACAGACCGTCTGATTGGTTGCGCTCCTGGTTGGTTTCACCCAACGTTCCTGTACTCCATCTCAACTAAACATATCGCGGAGAAAAACGTCCAAACCCGTGCGTGGCGACCAGCCGAGCTCGCGACGCGCACGTGAAGAGTCGACGCGAATCTCCAGTGGATCAGCCAAACGCAGTAACTGTGGATCCACTTGCACTGCCAGTTCACCGTCTGCCCGAAACCGCGCCTGCCAACTTACAGCATCAGCGCCCTCAAGTTGCCAATCCAGTGCATAACCTCCGACTGCAAATGCTGCATCGATCAGTTCCCAGACAGCGTGAGTGCGACCAGTGCTCAAGGTGTAGTCACGATAAGCGTGACCTTCGTCGTCTGGAGAGCGCGCTTCGAAACCGCGCGCCGCTCTCGTCGCAACCTGACGCAATACCAGTTTGATTCCCTCGACATAGTCTGGCGCAAAACCCCAGTCACGCCTGATCTTCAGGTTACCGACTTTCAAAGGCGGGCGTGATGCCCTGGCCGTGCGAATTGCGGCAACGTGATCGACGATCTTCCGCGTCAGGAAATGCTTTCCCCGCCTGCGCGACTCGTGGTTTGCCAGAATGCCGCAGGCGATGCGCAGGTTGTAAGCTTCCCGGTATGAGCGACAAAGCGAATGGGCCGCGGCTTTGGCGTTCGCATACGGGCTTTGTGGGTTCAAGGGGGACTCTTCGCTGTACACGATTTCGCTTCCGCCCGCCCCAAACATTTCCGTCGAGGATGCCTGGTAGAACCTGCTGCGTGGGCTATGAAGTCGGATCGCTTCGAGCATTACGGATACGAATTCCGCATTAGTCAACCACGTCAAACGTGGCTCAGAAAAGGATCTTGCGACACTCGATTGTCCGGCCAGGTTGTACACCTCTTCCGGTTGGGTCTCGGCGATCAGTTCAACGAGCCTCGCCGGTTCGGCGACGTCTATTAGATGGACGTTCAAAGTTGTCGCCGAGGTGCTTAGGGCGGCGATCTCGGCAAGCGCCTCGGGCCGGCGGATGATCGCATGGACCAGTTTTCCTTCCGCCAACAGAGAGCGAGTAAGAAAGTACCCATCCTGTCCGGATGCGCCGATCACCATAGCTGTTTCCGGCTGAACGTTGGTCATCGTCCTGTTTCTGAACTTCGAGTTAGCACGAGCAGTTGGGTCAAGGTTTGATTGCCAGGAACGAGTATAACCTTCCAGGCTCGCGATAAGCGCGTATTCGGCGCCAGGTAAGGGAGTGGATACCGGGAATGAACCGCATTAGCGGCGCGAGATGGCTAAAGCGCTCGGCTAAAACGGTTTGAGGCATTCGGCGCAACTCGTCATTGCTGCGCGCTTTTGGAAAAGCATTGATGACTGAATCCCATGGTCCAAGCACTTTCGCCAGTTGAAAACCCGCTGCGGTAATTGCCTGCTGGTACGTTTCCAGTGAATAGGCATGCTCGCCGCCGGCGAGTTGATGTAACGGATGATCGTTCAGAAATTGTTTTAGCTGTTGTTCATCGTCGACGACGTGTTCGCGGCAAACCAGGATACGGCCTCCCGGCTTCAACACCCGCGAGCACTCGATCATCACTTTCTGCAAGTCTCTGGTGTGATGCAGCACCTGGCGCGCATACACGATGTCGACCGATTCATCGGGTAACGGAATCTCTTCACCGAAAGCATCGAGTAACTCTACCGGCATGCCATTGACGATCTGATTGATTGCTCCGCGGCCGACGTCGCTTTCGTCAGGTTCCAGGGCATACACCTGGCCGCCTGCGCGCGCGAACGCGTACGACGCGATGCCGGTGCCGGCGCCGAGGTCGAGTATTTTGCTGTTTTGTACGTTGCCGAGGAGTTGGCAAACTTCGTGGAATTCGGCGGACCCGTAAAACCGCTGCGCCGCCGCGAGCACGTCCTGATCGAGATAGGAATCGCGAATCAGATCGGCGTAACGAGTATCACTCCTGAGGGAGGAAACGGCCGCTGCGGTAGACATTTTGTTCTGTTGGACCATTACGACGTCGTTTTCCTACCGCTTGCGACGTTATTCATGATGCGCGAAACCTTTCCGCGTATCCGGTCATACAGTCGCCGATCGTCACGTGCGAACAGATGCCGCATTTCAAAGTCGTCCGCTTCACGATTACGTTCGACTGAGAGCGGATGGTTGAGCGCTCCAATGTCCGATACAGCCAAATCCGCCATATCGTGGTTCATGTCCGACGTGTGAGTCGCACTGCCGCCAAAACCAATGTTTGAAACGAGATTGACTTCGGGCGTGATGCTCAATCCACGCTGGGACCAAACTGAAAACAGCCACTGGTAATCCCAGGTGTTGATCTGATGGTCAGCGACTTTGTCGAACACTTCGCGCCAGTACGCAACGTCCTGATCCCGCTCAAAAAGTTCCCTGAGCCAATTCGTATTGCGCAGTGTTTGCCACTGGCTCATCTGGACGTCGTAGTGTTTCCACGCGCGGCGCCAGGTGGCCCAACCCCAGATATGTACAAACCTCGAAAAGAAGTAACTGTAAGGCGTATACCTGCGGCCAGCGTGAAAGTTGTCGCCGCTGATTGCCATCACCTCTTCGTTATCGCGGTATCGCTCCAGGAGCGATTCGCAATACGGAAAGAAGCTGTGGTGCGGTAAACAATCATCTTCGAGGATGATCGCTTCCTCGACGTTAGCAAACACAAAATCGAGACCGCTGGAAACTCTTGTTCTACAGCCGAGATTCCGGTCCGAGAAATCCGTCACCACTTCGCATTCCCAGTCGACTGTTTTGACGACTTCACGAGTGCGAGCGCAGAGTTCAGCTTCCCCCGGCACACCGGCGCGTGGTCCATCCGCTATCACAATTAACTTCGCCGGACGCGCGCGCGCGATCTCCGCAAAGACCCTCGCGGTCGTCTCCGGACGGTTAAATATGATGAAAGCAACAGGAACGCCGAACTGAGTCATTTGATGCCTTCGATATAGAGACTCTCAAAAGCGCGCCCTTGAGAGTCTAACCCTTGTAGCCTGGTGTGCGCCGATTCACCGAACTCCTGTTCGAGAACTCTTGAGAACCCGGCCCGTGTGAGCGCCAGCGCCAGCGACTCGCGATCGTAAACCCATAGGTGTTGACCATTCTCGCGCATCATGGCATTGATGCGGTCCAACGGCGTCTCAATCGGTTCCGAGAATGATGGGTGTCGCAGAAACTCACCGTTGCCCGCGTATGACCGCAGAAATCGCTCCGCGTCCGGCGTCGACAAACGCACCACACCGCCAGGTTGAAGTACACGAAAACACTCGCGCAGAAACCTGGCGCCATCGTTGCGAGACAAGTGTTCAATCGTGTGCTCGCAGAAAATAGCAGCACAACTTTCGTCGGGAAAAGGCCAGGTTTGGCCCAGGTCCCAGACGATATCGATGTCTGGTCCACGCGAAATATCGACATTGAGCCAGCCGTCAGCCAGAGTTTGTGGACCACAACCGAGATTCAGGCAGAGATCCTTGCGCGGTAGCGTTGCCAGTTTTTGAGATGTGCGTCGTCGTGCTTGCCAGTCGTAATAAGGTGCCGTGATCCGGTTGGCCCGTTCACGACCGAGGACCTTCGCACCCATTCTTTTCAGCGACTGGATCAAACTCATCGACCAAGATAACGGCGGGCGTCTTCAATGACTGACGCGATCCCTGCGTTCAGAGGTACGCGTGGGACCCAGCCAGAGAGTGGTTCAACCGGATCGATTAAAAACTCAGAACCTTTGATAGATCCGAAATGTGTTTCAACGTTGAGTTGTCGCGCTACTTCTTCGGCAACCTGCCGAATGGAGACCCATTCGCCGGCTGCGATTTCGGCTGAGTCTTGTTCACTGTCGAACAGCCGGATCAGAGCGTCGACACAGTCAGTCTTATAAAGGAAACGACGCTGCTCGGTGCCTTGCGTCATGCAGCGAACCTGACCTTTGAGTCCTGAGAGCACAAGATCGGTTACGACATGGCTCTTGATCGTTGGCTGCTCCCAGCCATACACGTTCCAGAGACGCGCCACCTTGCCGCCAAGGTTCGCGGTCCAATGCCAGGCCATCAGCTTCGTCGTTCCGTAGGCATTCGGCAGACCGGCCAATTGCGACGTCGTAAACAGAAACGGCTTCTTTGTCTGGTAGAGTGCATCGAACACTCTCAGACACAACTCGGAGTTGTTGCGGTATTGCTGATGCTGTTGATCTGCGGCTTCGAGATACTTGGCGCCGCCCGTGTCCCACGCAAGAAACCACACCCGATCGCAGTCGTGAAACGGTTGGTCGTCGACGTAGCGCAGGTCGCAACCGTTTTGCAGATCGAGCGAAGTGACGTGATGTCCGCGATTCGTTAATTCCCGGACCAGCGTCGAACCGATCAAACCCTCGCCACCCAACACCAGTTCTCGCATCTCAGCCATACTTTAGTATCTTAACTCCCAGACACGTTCCGCTATTTCGACTTCTCTCAAGTTCCCGAGTCCCCAGTCGTCCGGATTGTGATAAGGCACACCGTCGAGAGTGGCCCAATCGCCGTGATGCGGCTGGATCTTTTCCGTGCACGATGTTGGGTGGGTCAAATGAAGCACTGTGCCGGCACGTTGGATACTGCCGCCGAGCGCTACCATCTGTGCGGTGCCCCGCAGGTCGCAGCCGATCCGGTGCTTGATCATTTGCTCGTCGAATCCACGCGCGCGATGCCAGAGTGTTCGGCTGGCCAGACAGAACTCACCGGTCCCGAGCTCGTCGTAGGGAATCACACGCCGGTAACGAAGACTACCCCACAGCCCGATTTCCGTTTGTTCGTTCTCGCGCCAGGGAATGTCGCGACGTTCCGCGGTCCAGAGCACGTCTTCTTTCAAAGGCGTGTTGAGCAGGTGATTGACTGAGTCGAGACCGACCGCGGCGTCGGCGTTTGTGCTCATAATCCACTCGGAGTGCGCGCGCCGAATGCCGACGTTCTTAGCGTGGTATTCGAGCAAGTTGATATTCGGGTTCTGACAAGTCTGTTGATGAATCTCGCGCGGGACAACGTACGCGCGCACGCAGTCGAACTTCTTCGTCAACTCATGCGAAAGCAGTTCGCGATCGGCCGGCGGGTTCCATTCGACGAAGATGAATTCATCGATCAGGTATTTTGTGTTCCAGGAAACAGTCGCGAGCAATCGCTCACGAAAGTCGGGCATGTAGTCGTCGTTACGGCCAACGGTGACAGCAGCGAATTTCGGTCGGCCGTTGTCTGACCGGACCATCAACTTCGCGTAGTTGCCGGCGCCCCGCATAGCGAAACCGGTGCGCTGCTGCAACTGGTTCAACCGGTATTTAACTCCAGCTATCATTCGGCGTTGCGGACCCTGTTCGATCAAATCGGCCTTGGCGCCGACCACTCCGACGGCAACCGCACGACGCAACCGCCGACGCCCTCCAGCCAGACGTTGCGCGTCGCGTCGCTATAAACTTCAAACGTCATCGCCTGCGTAACGTGGTCCAATGGTTTAGTTGCACAACGCGCGCCGACGTTCAGCAGGTAAAGGCCGGGACTCAGAATGTTCTGCTCGATGCGGCACTTCACCGAATAGTTTCCAGCTTCGAGCCGTTCGATCGCGCCGTACGAATGACTCGTGCGACACTCGGTGATACTCACGTTGTCCGCCGATAACAGTCTCACGCCCAGCACGACGTCCTCGAGCGGATCGGAAACGGTGAAGTCCAGTTCCATTTCCAGCGGATCGCCGAGGCGCACCAACGGTCGTCCGTCGCGCGACAAGATGCGCACTTTGGAGATCCGCAGAGTCGTATCCACGCCGCGACCTCGTCGAACGCTCGTCAGATCAACTTCGTTCGAAGCGTGCTGCGTGACTGCCGCCATATAACGGTCGACACACTCACCGGCCGGACCTTCAAACGACTTCTGACCATTCTCCAGCAGGATCCCGCGGTTGCACAGGCTGCGTATCGCCGCCATGTTGTGACTTACAAAAAGGACCGTGCGTCCCTCCGTCGAAATGTCGCGCATGCGGCCGAGGCATTTCTTCTGAAACGCGGCGTCGCCAACTGCGAGCACTTCGTCGACGACGAGAATCTCCGGATCCAGATGCGCGGCAACAGCAAAAGCCAGACGCATATACATGCCGCTCGAGTAACGCTTCACCGGAGTTTCCAGAAACTTTTCCAGCTCGGCAAACGCGACGATCTCGTCAAACTTGCGTTGAATCTCGGGACGCGTCATGCCGAGAATCGCGCCGTTGAGATAGATGTTTTCGCGTCCCGTTAGTTCCGGGTGAAAGCCGGTGCCGACTTCCAGCAAGCTGCCGGTGCGTCCGTACAATTCCGCGCGGCCCTCCGTCGGTTGCGTGATCCGCGAGAGGATTTTGAGCAACGTCGACTTGCCCGCGCCGTTCTGGCCGATGATGCCGAGGACCTCACCGGCGACGACTGTAAAATTGACGTCGCGCAGCGCCCAAACACTCTCGCTTGATTCCGAGAACTTTCCTCGCAAGCTGGAGAAAGGCCTGCGCAGCGCGTTTGTCAACGACTCTCGCAATGTTGCGTAAGCCGCCGGAGCCGCGCCAATCTGGTAATGCTTGCTCAGGTTCTCAACTTTGACGATCGCTGTCACAGAAAGCAGTCTCGCTCCCAATTTCGCGCTCTAGTTTACACTTTTTGGATTTGTGCGCGCGCGCGTCCCCGCGCGTCTTAGACGGATCCCCAACTGGCCTTTGGCAAGGTAGCACCGTCAAGTTTTTGCAGGTTTTCCAGCCGGGCGAGCTCGAGATCGTGGTCAACCATGAGCCGCACCAACTGCTTGAAATTGATCTTCGGTTCCCAACCCAGAACTCGACGCGCTTTTGAAGCATCACCGAGCAGCAGATCAACTTCGGCAGGTCGATAATAGCGCGGGTCAGTTTCGACGAACTGTTCCCAATCGAGATCCAGGTAACCAAACGCTTCAGTCAGAAACTCACGCACCGAGTGTGTTTCACCAGTGGCGATCACGTAGTCGTCTGCTTCGTTGGCCTGAAGCATCAACCACATGGCCTCGACGTAATCTTTAGCGTGTCCCCAATCGCGACGCGCGTCGAGATTTCCGAGATAGAGTTTCTTCTGGAGGCCGAGCTTGATTCGCGTTGCTGCGCGCGTGATCTTTCGCGAAACGAAAGTTTCCCCGCGTCGTTCGCTCTCGTGATTGAACAGAATACCGTTGCAGGCAAACAGATCGTACGACTCGCGATAGTTGACTGTGATGTGGTACGCGTAAGCCTTCGCGCAGGCGTATGGCGAACGTGGATGAAACGGAGTCAGCTCGGTTTGGGGAGTCTCGCGTACACGTCCGAATAGTTCGGAAGATGATGCCTGGTAGAACTTCGGTTTGATGCCCGTGTCGCGGATAGCTTCGAGGATGCGCACGGTGCCGAGTCCGGTTACTTCGCCGGTGTATTCGGGCACGTCGAAACTCACGCGCACATGCGACTGCGCGCCCAGGTTGTAGATCTCGTCAGGCTCCGTTTGCCGCAGGATCGTATTCAACGAACTCGAATCGTTAAGGTCGCCGTAGAACATGCGCAGCCTGGCGTTTGGTTCGTGAGGGTCCTGGTAAAGATGATCGATACGATCGGTATTGAACGAAGAGGAACGTCTGACAATTCCGAAAACCTGGTATCCCTTTTCGAGTAGTAACTCAGTTAGATAAGACCCATCCTGGCCCGTGATGCCGGTGATAAGTGCGCGCTTCATAAGCGGTATACCTTACCTTATGGCCCGATTCTCGGCAATGAGCCATTTCGTTACGGAATCCGTGTTAACATCGCGTCGAATCTTAACCTGTTTGAAGGACTCGCATGCATTCGCCCAGTGCAGAATTCCCCTACAAGAAAGTAGTTGTGACCGGTGGCGCCGGGTTTTTAGGACGCTTTGTTGTCGACCGTTTGCGCAGGTATGCGAACGTTGACGTCTTCATTCCGCGCAGCGAGCAATACGATCTCGTCCACGAACAAAACGTGAAGCGGTTGCTCGCAGATGCCGATCCGGATCTGGTTATTCATCTCGCGGCGGTCGTTGGCGGCATCGGGCACAACCAGAAGAATCCCGGTCGTTTCTTTTACGAGAATTTGATGATGGGCACACAGCTCATCGAACAGTCGCGACTGCATGGGGTGAAGAAATTCGTCGCTATCGGAACTGTTTGCGCGTACCCGAAATTCACGCCGACGCCGTTCAAAGAAGACGACATCTGGAACGGGTATCCGGAAGAGACCAACGCTCCGTACGGACTCGCGAAGAAGATGATGCTGGTGCAGTCGCAGGCGTATCGCGAGCAGTATGGGATGAATTCGATCTTCCTGTTGCCGGCGAATCTTTACGGACCGGGGGATAACTTCGATCTCGAAACTTCGCACGTTATTCCGGCGTTGATTCGCAAGTGCATCGAAGCACGCGATCGCGGAGATTCGTACATCGAGGCGTGGGGGTCGGGCACGGCTTCGCGCGAGTTTTTATACGTCGAAGATTGTGCTGAAGGAATTGTTCGCGCCAGTGAGCTTTACAACGAATCGTTGCCGGTGAATCTCGGTAACGGCAACGAAGTCGTGATCAGGGACCTGCTGCAAACTATCGTTCGACTCACGCGTTTTGAAGGAGAGATCCGTTGGCGTTCCGATCGCCCTGACGGACAGCCAAAGCGGCAGTTAGACACCAGCCGTGCACTGGAAAAGTTTGGCTTCAAGGCACGCACCAGTCTGGAAGAAGGACTAAAGCGAACGATTCAGTGGTATGAAGAATCGCGGAACCTCAAATAATATCCGCGAAGCTTCTTTCCGCCTTCCCGAACGAATAGACCGCATAGAACAACATCAGGATCGTCAGGAGCGCAGCGATTCCCAGTGCGGGCCAGTCGAAGGGAAGTCCGAAGAGCGCGGAACGGTAGCCTTCGATGATTGCCGACATCGGATTCAGCAGCAGCGCCCAGCGCAGTTTTTGCGGCAGCGAAGACGAGGGGATGATCACTGACGACACGAAGATCCAGAGTTGAATCAGAAACGGCAATGCAAACCTCACGTCGCGATACTTCACATTCAACGCCGACATCCACGTCCCGACGCCGAGTCCGAACAACGACGTGAGCAGTATCAGCACCGGCAGGAAAAGGATCTGCATCGTCAAAGGTACGCGGTAGTAGATCATCATCACGACCAGCAGCCCGAACGCGATCACGAAATCGACAAGCCCCGCCATCATCGCCGCTGCGGGAACGATGAGCCGCGGAAAGTAGACTTTTGTGATCAGGTGCGCGCTGCCGACGAGACTGTTTCCGCTGGCCGTGATCGTATTCGAGAAGAACGTCCAGGGAACAAGTCCGGCGAGCACGAATACCGGGTACGGTATGCCACCTGTATTAACTCCTCCGAGTCTGCCGAACATGATCGTAAAGATGATCATCATGAACAGCGGTTGGAGTATGGCCCACGCCGCTCCCAGCATCGTCTGTTTGTACCGCACCTTCACGTCGCGCCACGTGAGAAAGAAAAGCAACTCACGATACGCCCAGATGTCTTTGAGATTGATCAGGTTCCACGTGCTGCTCGGCTGAATGACAACAAGCGGTTCGTCAGGCAGACGAAAAGTCGAGCCTGGTGCTTCAGAGTTCTCGGCGGAGATCGTAGTGGCGACGGGAATTGTTTGCGGTGCGGTCTGCTTCATTAGACGAGCACGCACAGTCTAGCCAGCGATGCAGGTTCGGTCAACTGTGTGTCTTGTAGGCTTTACTACGGATTTGCTCCAGACGCGCCAGAATCTTTTGACCCGCGGCTTCGGGTGAGAAGTTGGCGTTGATGGTCTCGCGACCACGGGCGCCGATGCGCTGCGCGAGATCGGGGTCGTCAGCGATCTTTTTCATCCAGTGCGCGGCCTGTTCGAGGTCTGGTTCCGCCCAGTGCTGGTGAGCTTTATAAGGACCGTAGTCGCGACCTAGTTTCACCAGCTTGTAATCGATGGGAATGCAGTTGTCCGCCGTCATGTAATCGGTGCTGCCCGACCAGTTGGTGACGATCGCCGGTTTGCCCAAACTCATTGCCTCCGCAGGTCCGAGACCGAATCCCTCGGAACGATGCAGCGACACAAAGCAATCGCAAGCTTTTATTAACGAGTTAATCTCATCACGCTCCATCGGACGGTCGAGGACAATGACGTTTGTGTGGCCGCCGATCTCTTCTCGCACCTGCTCGAACATCGGATCCGGAGCGTCGCTGTTGTTGAACTTCATAACGAGCGTTGCATTCCCGTCATTGCCGGGGAATGCAGTTTTGAACGCTCGCAACACACCCAGCGGGTTCTTTCTCTGCAACACGCTGCGCGTATCGAACATGGCGAGAAACAAATAGCCGCCCTCCGGTAATCCAAGCTCGCTTCGCGAAAAAGTTTTTCCTTCGCTCAAACGCACTACCGGAGGGATGGATGCCACCGGCACGGAAGCTTTACTCGAAACAGCGTCGCCGATGAATCGCGACGCGGCCCACACTTCGTCGGTTAACGCGAAATCTGCGAGCCACTCATCAGGCAGTTCGGGTAGTTCCCAGAACCAGTAACCAATCACGTATCGCTCGGTCAGCACGTTTGGCGGCACGTTGGTCCGCAAATGAAAACTCTGATCCGGGTTCACGCAGACAACCGTGACGTCGTAATCCGAGTGGCTAACTTCCTTGTGCGACCACGAATGGTCCGTATGGCGTGAATAGTTTCCGCTTTCGAGATTGATGACGTTGAAAGGAATGCCCGCGGATTCGAGTGCCGACGCCATTCCACGCGCGGCGGCGCCCAGGCCGCTTTCCGCGCGGATGTAACCGACGAGATTTACGCCGTGTGGAATCGATGCCGGAATTGGCTGGCTGCGAAATCGTGCTTTTACGCTGACCAGTTTCTGATATCGAGCTTCGTTGAGTCGCTCGAAGATCTTTCGCTTGAGCGACGACGGCAGGAGCAAGCCGACTGTGTGTCTGATGGTGCGCGCGCCCGCGCGAAACTTCGGTGAGTGCTCCACGCTGCTGTGACCTTACCGGGAGAGTGGTTTCTTCACGAGGTGGACGTCCTGTTCCGTATCGTTGTTTTCGTTGCCGGGAACGAAGTCCACTACGAGAAGATCGTGGGCCAGCTTCTGCTGTACATAGTTGACTGGATGAAACACGGCGCACACGTTTTCACCTGAGCGCTGTTCTTCTCTGATCACGAGCTTGCCTTCAAGGAATTGTTTGCGCTCCTCGGTAGACATACCCTCGAGGAAGTACTCGCCATGAGTCGTAAAGTAAAGATAACCGCCGGGCTTGAGCACTCTCGACAGTTCGTTGATCCAGAAGAAGCCCAATCGTTCGTCGAGGTGAGTAAAGACTGAAAACACGTAGATGAAATCGAAGCTCGCGTCATCGTAAGGAAGCGGGCCGGAAAGCGTGTTGAGGCGAAACTCTGCGAACTTCAGGTTGTTCTTGCACCAGTTGATGAGGTCAGGGTTGTAATCCGTGCCGTGCCATTGTGGTCCTGGCGTGGCGCTCCAGTGGCGCATGATGCGTCCGACGCCGCAACCGAAGTCGAGCACGCTTTCGAATTGCTCGACGTTCAGGCCGTGCTTGTTTAGTAGTCGGCGAATCGTTTGGTTGGTTGCGCGTCCGGATTGAAGAAAAACTCCGACGTCGCGATGGCCTGCGACCAGGTAGATCAATTTGCTGGGTGGGATTGGGAGTTGGGCGTCGAGGCGGTTCTTGACGCGCGTCGCGAGGTGTTTCGGCAATTTTTTGTGCCGGTGAAACCCGACTTTCCATTCGAGCGGCACCACGCGCTTCAATGCTTGATACAAACCCATGCTTACCTCTGACAATCCGCGTTATCGTTCAAAGTCGGGATAACTCTGATCTCGTTCGTTAAGAATGACGCCATCCATCGCAGGCCAGCGAATGCCGAACGCCGGGTCGTTCCAACGTACACCGCCGCAGCTCGCAGGCTCGTAGAACTCGGAGACCTGGTAGTACATCTCGCTGTTGTCTTCAAGCGTTTGATAACCGTGAGCAAAACCCGCCGGCACGTAGAGCATCAGCCGATTCTCTGCGGTAAGCTCCTGTCCGAACCATTGCTTGAACGTTGGCGAATCGCGCCGCAAGTCGACGATAACGTCGAAGATCGCACCCCGCGTACAACGAACCAGCTTCGCCTGCGCAAACGGATCCGCCTGGAAATGCAGTCCCCGCAGCGTATATCGCTTCTTATTAAATGAGATGTGACACTCCGCGGTGCGTGTGTTTATCCCGTGCTCCTCAAACTCCTGCTTCGAAAAGCTGCGTGCAAAAAATCCGCGCTCGTCTGCAAATATCTCCGGCTCGATAACAAAAGCCCCCCCGAGTTTTGTTTCAGTGAAAGTGATTGCCATTTAAAAGTCTGTGAATGTCTCCCGTGTGTGTTGTTCAGCGTCGACGAAGGCGCTGCCAGTATAGTCTGGCGATTCTCCGCGCGAGAAGCGGCGTAAACGACGGATCCTCAAACCACGCCCGCCAATACTGCGACAACGCGACTTCGCCGATCGGATCCGGCTGGACCGACAACGTGTCCGCCAGCCACGTGTAACCGGCGGATCGTTCCGCCTTCGTCGCCTTCGCGCCATTCTCCGGAAACAGCTCTTCAAACGGTATCGCAGCGAGTCGCTCACGGAAAAACTCTCTGACCGCGCGTCTCCACTCTTTCGAGTGTATCCCGCGCGATGCGTGCTCTCTCACTTGCATCAACGTTTCCGGCACGTGGATCAAAGGAAACCGTCGCGCCAACCGGGCAAGCATGTCGACGTCCTGCGTGTATCTCAACTCCACTGCGTATGGTCCAATTTCTTCAATACACCGCCGGTCGTACATCAACGAATACGACGCTGAACATATCGGACCACCAGTCAAGACATGACGCAGCGTTTCACCGTGTTCGTAAGCGGGCAACTGGTGCGATGCGATTACGTTTCCTTGCCCGTCAATCATCTCGATGTCTGTATAAGACGCCGCGGGTGCGTTGAGCTTGCTGAGCGCGCTTAACTGCTTTTCGAGTTTCGGGGGATGAAAAACGTCGTCATGACTGAGCCAACTGATGTAGCGACCTTGCGCCACCCTCAGCCCGTGATTGAATGCGCCACCGACACCGGTGTTCTCCTGTCGCACGTAGCGAACGGCGTCGCCGTACGACTGCGCGATCTCGCTAGTCGAATCGGTCGAACCATCGTCGATTACGATTAGCTCGAAGTCTTTGAGCGTCTGGTTGAGAACACTTTCGATAGCGAAGCGCAGGTAGTTTTCGCCTTGATAGACGGGGAGGATTACGCTGATCGCGGGTTCAGTCATGCCGTAAGTAAGCCAACAAACCTGGCCTGCTCTTTTACCTGATCGAAATCAGTTTTGGCGCGTTCTCTCGCGCGCGCGCCGAGTCGCTCGCGAAGAGCGGCGTCGTTGAGCAAAGAGTCTATCGCACGAGCTAGTTGCGCCGGGTCGTTTTCGTCAACGACCAAGCCGCATTCGTAGCGCCGGAAGTACGACGCGATAAACGAATCGGGCGGTGCATGGACCAGGATCGGGCGGCCGGACGCAAGGTATTCGCCCATCTTGCCGGGCATGGCAGTTCTAACAATGTCGGGATGCGGAGAGTTGATTGCCAACGCGAGAAAAAGAATGTGGGCGCGTTGTTGGATCTCCGGCATCGTCGACACGGCCTGGTGCTCGTGGAAAACTACGTGTGGGCCTGTGATTCCTTCGTTCTGCATGCTGTCGCGCGGCTGCGGTGTGTACAAGTGCAACTTCACGTCTTTACGGTCGAGCATTTCGATCGCCGATAGCAGGTTTCGAAAGGCATCGTAATGCAGTGGGCCGACACCGCCTGTGTAGACTATCTGCGCTTCTTCGCTTTTGTGTTGCGTCGCAGTTGCGGGTGGATTCCGGTAAAGCTCCACGTCGCACATGTTGTGAATGACCACAGCTTCGACGTTGAAGCGCGCGCGCAGTTCGTCGCGTAAGAATTCGTTTGGAACGATGACGGCGGTCGCGCCTTTGAGAACATGCGACTCGAAGTGTCGTAAGAAACTGTTGCCGAGTACGTAGGAGACCATGTGCGAGTATTGGTCCAGGAGGTACGCGTAGAAACGCGCGCCGGTCATCTTGCTCGCCAGATACGCTGCTGGAAAATCGAGGATCTCACGACCGCCGGTGCAGACAATGACAGCGTCGCATGTTTCGCGTTTCAGAATCCGGCTGATCGTTCTGCTTCGCAGTATGACGCCAAGTGCCAGATTGATCTTTTCGCGCACGCCTTGCAGACCGAAACGATGACCGCGTGTGAATGCGAAGCCTGGCGGCAGATGATAGTACTTGCCTCCGAGTCGACCGGTATAGTTTGGGCCGGTGTTGTTTGTGTAATCCGTGGATGAGAGCAGGCAGTACGTTTCCGGATCGAGATTTCGCAGTAGCCGGTAAATGATCGCCGCGTGTGCAGATTCTGAGGGCGGCAGGACGTTCGATACGAGCGCGAATTTCATTCGGCGACAGGATTCTCGCAGTTCCTATTTAACTGCTGTAGCGCGAGCGGGAGTCACATAGAACGGGAACTTCTACCCAGAACTATCTTCGCGACAGTCTCACTCACGTGCGGCACGAGGTATTCGGGAGGGACGGTCCAGTTCGGTTCCTGGTCCAGCACGGTCCGAACACAGCGCAGGATCGTCGTCGGCTCAACGCCGCTGAGTATGTTGCTGCCGCATTCGATGGTTTCGGGGCGTTCTGTCACGTCACGCACGGTAACATTCGGGACGCGAAAGATGCAGCACTCCTCCTGCACCGTTCCGGAATCACTCAACACACAGAACGCGCCTCTCTCCAGCGCAATAAAATCGAAGAAGCCAAACGCGTCCTCGAACTGCACACCGCGCAACGACTCGGGTTCGACATTGAATCGCCGCATCACGGCGCGCGTGCGCGGATGACTACTGACAATCACCGGCAATCCGTATTCGTTGTGCAACAGTTGCAGCGCTTCGACTAACGATCGGAGTCGATCTTCAATATCGACATTTTCAGCCCGATGCATCGTTACCAGAAAATACTTTCGCTGTTCCAGACCGCGACTCGCCAGCGCTTCTGACTGCGCGATCTCTTCCTGATAGCTTTCGATAACTTCATGAATCGGATTGCCGGTCACGAAAATGCGTCGCCCCTCGATCCCTTCACGCAACAAATTCATCCGGCTGCGTTCCGTGTACGGCATCAGTATGTCGCTGCTGTGATCGACGATACGGCGATTGACTTCCTCAGGCACGCGGTCGTCGTAGCAGCGGTTCCCCGCTTCCATGTGATAGACCGGAATGCCGAGCCGCTTCGCGACGACGGCTGACAGCGCGCTGTTCGTATCGCCCAGAATCAACACGAGATCAGGTCGCTCCTCGAGCATCACGCGTTCGGACAGCGCAATGATCTGCCCGATTTGCTCGCCAAATGATTGTCCGCGCGCGCCGAGGTAATGATCAGGTTTCCGCACGTTAAGCTGCTCGAAAAAGAGGTCGCTGAGGTTTGCTTCAAAGTTCTGGCCCGTGTGAACGAGGACGTGCGCGTCGGCCAGGCGATCGAGCTTTTCAATGATGCGACTGAGGCGGATGATTTCGGGCCGCGTGCCCAGAACGGTCATTACCTTCATGCGAGCATATCTTCCTCGTAGACAAACCGATCGTCCACCATCAGTTTATGGCGCCGCAAAAGATCGGTTACTTCCGGGCGCGTCATCACGTTGTCGGCGGAACTGTATTCATGACCGATGGGATTCTCGATCTTGTTGGCGGGCAGCAGCTCGGGCAACATCGGCTGAATCACGTAGTAGTCTCCGCGCGCGACGGTGCGGTGCGCCTCTTCTTCCGACACCAGTATCTCGTGGATCTTTTCGCCGGGTCGTATGCCGGTGATCACGGTTTCGATCTTACGATCGCCGACGAGTGCGGCGACGACGTCTGTAACTTTTGCCGACGGCACACGCGGTATGTACATCTCACCTCGCGCACCTTCACGCATCGCAGCGAAGATCGTATCCACCGCTTGTTCCAGACTGAGCAGGAACCGCGTCATGTCTTCAGTCGTCACGGTGATCGGTCCACCGCGGCGAATCTGCTCATGAAAAAGCGGAATAACCGAGCCGCGCGACGCGAGCACGTTGCCGTAACGAACGCTGATGAAGCGTGTATGCTCGGCGTCCAGATTGGCGCGAACAAACAAGCGCTCCTGGATCGCCTTCGTCATTCCCATTACGTTCACGGGCTTGCATGCCTTGTCTGTCGAAACACCGACGACGGTCTCGACCGGCAGCCTGCTCTCACGAATCGCGCGGATGATGTTCTCGGCGCCCGTGATGTTTGTTTGCACTGCTTCGTAAGGGAAATACTCGCATGACGGTACTTGCTTCAGCGCCGCGGCATTGAATACGACGTCGGTGTCCTTGAGGGCTGTGGTCACGCTGTGCAGATCGCGCACGTCGCCGATGCGAAACTGAAGCAGGCGTTCGAAGTTGTGATAGATGACTTCGTCGGTCGCGATGCGGAGTCGCTCGAAAGCGAGGCGCATCGTATGTTGTTTGGCCTCGTCGCGTGAGAAAACCGTGATCTGCTTTGGCAGGCCGACCTCGCCGGAGAGAAGCCGGCGTACCAGAACTTTGCCAAGCGAGCCGGTTCCGCCGGTTACCAAAACTTTCTTACCCGTCAGCATTTGTTCTCCTGATCTCGTCATAAGGCGTAGTGTCGCGCGCGAATTGATCGATCATTTCTTCCCACGACGGCGGCGTGAATCCGGTGCGAGCGCGAAACCGGCCGTCGTCAAGGCTGCGGTCGCAGATAAAGTTTTCGTCGGGCGCGATCTCGATATCCAGTTGCAAAGCCTGCTTTACGTGTGAAAGCAAGTCGAACTTGTTGATCGGGTCGGCGGCCACGTGCCAAACGCCGTGCAAGTCGGGCGCGTTGGCGAGAACCTTTCCGATGATCTCGCTCAGCGCGATCGTTGTGAAACCGCTGAAGATTGCTCGCTTGAAACCGCGGACTGTTTTGCCGCGCTGGCTGAGAAACCATTCGATCAGACCGTGACTGCCTTTGAGTTCGCGGCCGATCATCGAGGTGCGAATGGTTAAGCAGTGGTCGTACTCCAACTCGCCGAGCCACTTTGTGCGCCCGTAGATGTCTTCGGCGTCGCCGGTGTCGTCCTCTTTATAGTTACCACGGCGGCCGCTGAAGACGCAGTCAGTGCTCAAATGAATCAGCCTGATGTCGCGTGAAGCGCACGCGCGCGCCAGTTGATGTGGAAACAGCGCATTGATCGCGATGCTCTGGTAACGATCTTTCGCCGCAGTGTCCTGCTTCACGATGCCGATGCAGTTCACTACTGCATCGGGTGCAGCAGTAGTTAAAGCATTTTCGACGCTTTCAAAGTTTTCCGCTGATACGCCCGTTATACTGCGTCTCGTATCGACTCCGGCGATCGGTGCCCCGCGAAATGTAGCCCAGGTATCAAAGCGATCCGCGAGGATCTGCGTCAACTTATGCCCCAGCATCCCGGAGCCGCCGAAAATAAGAACTTTCATTGAGTTGAAATCAGCGACACTCACCTGACACGCTGCAGTTTGCGCCACGCCGAGCGCAGGCCGGTGAACGCAGCTTGCGGTAGACCACGTTCCAACGTCTTCTTAAAGTGCGCCCAGGCGGAGACGTCTTCCATCACCAGATAGTGCTGCTCGCGAGCCGGTCCCAAATTGCGGATTGCCCAAAAAGCTCCCATCGGCTGGTCCATCGGGTGATTGTCTTCGTCGAGATGAATGTAGTCCTTGCAGACAACAAATTCCCACTCGTCACCAAAATCCTCCAGGTCCCAACCGGAACGATGCGTCTGCCAATGGCCGCCATCCATTCCCCAGCGATCCGGCTTGTCCGGATCGTCATAACTCTGCGGGAAGAAACCAAGCGGCGTATAGATCACAACCTGACACCGAGCCACACGTTCCGCTTCACGCAACATGCGAAACCCATCCGCCTTTTCCAAATGCTCGATGAAGTCGAGCGCGAACACCGTATCGACGGATTTATCGGGGAAGGTTGAAATCACTTCTTCCCACGGAGAGTTGATGAAGACGTACTTCGGATCCTCCGCAACCTCGCGTTTGAGACGCTCCAGATACGGACGGTGCGCCTCCACGCAAATATGCACATATGGTTTTTTGATAAACGGCTGCGGGCAGATGCCTGGGCCAAGATCCAGTACGACCTCTACGTAAGGGATCTTGCGGCCCACGGCTTCAAGGGCTTCAATTCGTGAGACATAAGTAACAGCCATCAGAGTTGTTCGTGCCGGCGAAGCTGAAGACGAGACGCGTGCGCGCGGCTAATCGCTATGCGTTTCAGGTCCTTCGAGGCACTGCGTTTCCCAATCCAGAAGCGGACGCACCACGCCTGACCAATCGCCAAAGTAATCCGCGCGCGCGTCTATCGATTCGTGCAGTTCAAACTCTACAACATAATCTTCACGATGCGAAATTGAATAGTTGTTTGCCCACACCAGCACGGAAACATCGAAACGACCTTCGGGCAAAAGGTTGCCGGGAAAGTGGCAAGTGCTGCGAAACAGACCCTTCGGAAACGCACGACCATGCCAATGCGCCTCGCGATTACTGAGTGAACTGAGCACATGAACGCCGTCGCTGTTGTAGAGCAAAACAGTCGCGCCGAGCGCCGAACCGGCCGACAGGTTCTCATACTCGACCTCGACGCGGAACGACTCATGCGTACTCAATTCGCTGGTGACTTCGCCCGCGTCGTTCCGTATCCGCACCGAACGCAGCCGGAAAGCCGGCGTGCCTGGCGCGTGCATCGGATCAGCCCAAATGGTTTCGGCGCGGCTGACACGTCCCGCGCCAAGATAGTGATTCACAACGCGCGCCGGATCGCCTTCTTCAACAACCGAACCGATCTGAAGCAGAATCGCACGCGTGCAGAGCGACTTCACCGCCACCATGTTGTGACTCACGAACAAAACGGTCCGTCCCTGAAGAGCAACCGCGCTGATCTTTCCCAAACACTTCTTCTGAAACGCCGCATCGCCGACGGCGAGGACTTCATCGATGATCAGAATGTCAGGTTCGAGGTGCGCCGCGACGGCAAATGCCAGCCGCACGTACATGCCGCTCGAATACCGTTTGACCGGAGTGTCGATAAACTTGTCGAGTTCCGCGAACGCAACGATCTCGTCGAACTTCCGCGCGATCTCCGCACGCTTCATTCCCAGCATCGCGCCGTTGAGAAAGATGTTCTCGCGACCCGTCAGTTCAGGATGAAAACCCGTTCCCACCTCGAGCAGACTCGCGGAGGTGCCGTAGATCTGCACACGGCCTTTAGTTGGCTGCGTGATCCGGGAGAGTACTTTCAGGAGAGTTGATTTACCGGCGCCATTGCGTCCTACGATGCCGACGATCTCACCGGGCGCCACTTCGAAGCTGACATCTTTGAGCGCCCAGAACGTCTCGCCGGCGCCAGCCGGCCGGGATCCTTTTCCGTTATGCGCGCGGCGGAAAGGTGCGCGCAGCGCGTCCGTCAGAACTTCGCGCAAGGTATCTCGATATGTATTGTCGGCGCCGAGACGATACTGCTTGGAAAGATCCTCGACTCTAATGATCGCGGTCATTACCCAAAAAGATACCCCGCCGGCCACTAAACGGGCCAGCGGGGTTTTGAAGAACCGGTTAAGCGCGGACTTTGACCGGCTTAGTTCTGGATGATGTCGGTCAGCGAAGCGAAGTTCTCGCCGCCCGCATTACCCGCGATTCTGTTGTTTTGGTACGAGACGATGGTCCCACCATTGAAGTTCAAAGCGTTCCCGTTGCCGGTCATGTGGACATTACTCAACCGGATGGTGTTACCGGCATTAGGTTGAACACCGACAGAGTTGAAGTTGACCTGGCAATTCTCGAGATCGATGATGCCGCCGCCGGCAACTGCCGTGGACGTCTGAATACCGGTGCTGGACGCGGTCGCGTTGTTGAGCGAAATCACCGAGTTGCTGATCGCAACGCTGGCCCGGTTCGAAATGCGCACGCCCACGCCCGTACGCGTGATCTTCACGTTATCGATCACACCGGCATCGTTCGCGGCGTTGGTGCCGGCAAACTCGATGCCCTGGCCGCCGATGTCCGAGATGATGGTGTCGGTGACGACCAATCTCGCGGCGGTATTCGTGGCGACGCGAATGCCGGCGCCCGAGAAGTTTCGAATGACACAGTTCTCGACGTGGACGGTGGAACCCGAGATGAAGTTGACGCCGTTGAGGCCGAGCGTCGTGCCGGCGCCGTTGATCGACATGTTGCGAATTCTGACGGCGATCGTGTTCGGCGTCCCGGTCGCGCTGTCGTTGACGTTAACGCCATTGACGGCGCTGGCGAGGATGGAGCCAAAGCCCGCACCGGTGGTGCCGTCAAGAATGATCGACTTCGTAGTGGTCACCGCACCGAAACCACCTGGATCGAGGGCATCAATCTCACCCCCGGCTGCGGTCTTGGAGATTGCGCCGGCCCAGGTCTTACAAGGGGCAGTGCGGCTGCATGGATTGACATCATCTCCAACGCCTGACACCCAAGTCCGCGTCGCTTGAGCGTGCCCGGTTGATGCTCCCGCAAGGACGAACATCACTAAGCCTAAAGTTATTAAAGTAAATCGAATCCTACTCATGATTGAGCTCTCCTTAATTTTCAGAGTGTTTGCTGAATGACATCACCGTAAGAGTTGATGTCGTCTTGTCGTTGACAAGTAAGCAACCAGACTTGAGTTCGACTATGTTGAAGTAGATGTCTCTCACTGATGCTTTCCTTGCAGTTATCTCATGCATCGGGCGAACTGGTGGGGAGAGTAGGCGCTACTCTCCCCGCCCTCCTTGATTACCTGAACTTGAAGTTTGCTTTGTGTTCTGTGCCATCGTTGAGCTTGACGACCAACTGACGGCAAGTACCTGCCCATGACGACTCGGTCTTCCAAACGTAGTTGTACTGATCGGAAGTCGAGTTGTAGCTCAAGCTGCTGCTTCCGGCGGTCAAGGTCTCTTCGACCTCAGATTCACTGCTTCCGTCGCAGCTAATGCCAACGGACACTGGATAACCGGCGGCGAAGATGTTCAAGCCCTTGTCTCCACTCAGGCTGAACTTCACCGGTATTGCCTTGCCGGCATTAACGAGATTGAGCGTGGGCAAATTATCAACCGGCGAGAAGAAGCCGGCGAAGTTGTAGAGCACTGTGACAGTGAACGATCCGGTGGTTTGGTTACCCGCCGCATCGGTGGCCGTCACATTAACCGTCGTCGTGCCAACGTTGAAGGTTGAGCCCGAAGCCGGTGTACTAACGATAGTGACTGCGCCGGAACAATTGTCGGTTGCGGTCGGGGTAAACGTGACCGCCATCGACGTCGCCGTCGAGTTGGCCGGCAGGTTGACAGTGATGTCTGCCGGTACGTTCAGCGTGGGGGCTGTTCCGTCAGCCACCGTAATGACCTGCACGTCTTCTGAGAAGTTACCGGCCGAGTCGGTAGCCCTGAACGTGCGAGTGATGATCCGTGGACTCGTGGCCGAGCCGGCGCCGCCGTTGTCGGTTTCGGTAACCGTCACCACCGGTACGCCGCAGTTATCGAATGGCGGACCCGGAGGCAGCAGGTTGCCGTCCTCGTCAAACACGTCCCCGCGTGTGGCCTGCGACGGACTCGCCGCCGGTACCTCACTCGGACATGTGTAAGTCGCATCGTCTGGCGCCTGGATCACGGGAGCCGTTGTGTCAGTTACCGTCACAGTCTGAGTATCACTCGCCGTGTTGCCGGCAGCGTCCGTGGCCGTGTAGGTAAGCGTGTAGGTTCCCGGAGCAAAAGCGTTACCCGCTGGAATGCCTGTAACAGTGACCGTTACCGGGCAGTTGCTATCGTCGGTTGCTTCCGCCTGACCGAGTTCATCGTCAAGCGAGATCGAGCAGCCGGTATTACCTGGACCCGTGCCGACTGTGACATCGTCCGGCGCGGTGATCGTCGGGTTCGTTGTGTCGTTGACTCCGCAGCCGGCCGGGTTAACCGTAACCGTTTGTCTGCATGTCGCTGTACGTCCATCAGCGTCCGTGACGGTCCAGTCGATGCCGGTAATGCCAACTGGATATGGATCGGTCAGCGGCACCACAACGGCGGGAGTGACTAAAACGCCGTCCTCATCGAACACGGCCGGCGTACCGTCGCTGCGAACACCGACTACAGTTCCGCCGCCCGACGCATTAAACGTCGGCGTACCCACCGCGACTGTGGCTTCTTCACTTCCCTCTGCCGCAGTAGCAGTCTTATTTGCGGGACAGGAGATCGTCGGCGCGGGTGTTCCAAGCACCTTAACGGTGAAGGTACAACTGCCTCCGCCTTCAGCGGACGACGTGATCGTGTGCGTTCCAACGGCAAAGAATGAACCGGAGCCTGGACTGTTCGTCACCGCTCCGCAATCACCGGTTGGGGCGCCGGCGCCAAACTTCACGCGTGCGCCGAAAACGCCGCCCTCAGTGGTGTCGGCTGTCGCAAT
>JAICGQ010000016.1 GCA_025923035.1 Pyrinomonadaceae bacterium
ACGTAGGGGCGTAAATGCGAAAAAGCTCTCAAATTCTGACTCCTGAAATACGGAAGCGAGCATCCATGCTCGCTTAAAGTTGGTATCAATTTGTCGACCTTATTATGGCCGCAATGCGGCGAATGAGGCAAGCGGACGTTTAATCTCGCTATTGCGGTTAAATCCGAGGTGCAAATCCGTGTTCCCTTCCGCCTCAGCCTTGAGTTAGGATTCTGAGCCTCGAACATAGGAGACGAAGCTTATGCGCAAAGTCTTTGTCAGCTACAGCCGAAACAATCTCGATGCCGTCGGCCAGCTCGTTAAGGACCTTCAGGACGTCGGCTTCGACGCCTGGCACGACCGTACTCTCACCGGAGGTCAACGCTGGTGGGACAGTATCCTCTCCAGTATTCGCGAGTGCGACATCTTCATCTTTGCTCTTTCGAAAGAGTCGTGGGAGTCGGAGGCGTGTCACAGCGAGTTGGCGTATGTGGTCGCGCTCGGCAAGCCGATACTTCCGGTGCTCGTGGCAGACAATGTTCGGCTCAGTCTCCTGTCGGCCCCGCTGAACGAGATCCAGATCACGAACTACCTCCGGCGCGACAAGTCGGAGGCGTTTGCGATTCTCAAGGCGATCAATTCGACGCCAGTTGCGCCGGAGTTGCCGGATCCGCTGCCGTCGCCTCCGCCGGTGCCGCTTTCCTACCTCGGCGAACTCAAAGATCGGATTGAATCGCCGGCAACATTGACTGCGCAGGAGCAGAACCTGCTCTTCGTCGAGATTGAAGGCGCGATCGATAAAGGTCGCTCGCAGGCTGAGATTCGCGATTTGCTGCTGAGTCTGAAACAGCGAGACGACTTGCTGGCGTCGGTCGGGAGAAAGGTTGACGACGCGCTGAGAAAAGTATCGACGCCGGAGCGTCGGCAGTGGCAACCGCGTCCGCCGCAACCGCCTGCTGGTCCACCGCCTGCGGAAAGAACACCGGACCCGGGTGTTGTTGGTTCTAGTGGCGCTGGCGGTTTAATGCCTGCAAACGGTTGTCCCCAATGTCAGAAGCCCACGCAACCCGATTGGCGGTTTTGTTTGAGTTGCGGCACTGCGTTGCCAACGCCGCCGGCTGTCGGTGGTTCCGGAAGGATTCCCGGATCGAAGAGTCGGCGTTACGCATGCCCGGCGGATGCCTTGGCTACAATAATCAACGACGTCCGTGGCTGGCTCAACTCTCAGGACTTCGACACGCAACAGATCGACGCCGATGAGGACAGTGTGTTGCTTCAGATCAAGAAGCGCGGCAGCTGGCGTGATTTTGTCGGCATGGGGACGTCGTTGAACGTCGTCTTCCATCCTGAGGAGGACGACATGTTGACGGTCGAGATCGGCGCAGGAAAGTGGGTGGACAAAGCAGCGGCGGGCACCGTCAGCCTCTTCATCCTCTGGCCCCTGGCCATCACCGCCGGCATCGGCGCCTGGGAACAGATGAAAATGCCCGACAACATCTTCGACTACATCGGCTCCCGCTTAGCGTACCGATGAGCGAGCCGAATTCGTTTGGTACCACTCCCGAGCATCGGCTCTATGACCTCCTCGCGACGGACAATCCTGACTCGACCCACTCCACATACCGCGCTCTAATTGGAAAACTTGCAACGACTTCATAGCCTGTGCCACCAACTATAATGAGCCAGTCACGCAGATTAGGTTCCTGCTTGTTACGACGAACCCGATTATCCACCGCGTTCGCCGCCAGTTTTCTGCTGCTCGCCGCATTTCTTGTCACTGCTCAGCAACCCGAGAAGACGCTCGTGTTCAGCAACGTCGATGTGTTCGATGGGTCGCGAATGATTCGCCGCACAAACGTAATCGTTCGCGACGGAATGATTCGAGCTGTCGGCGTAGACGTCGCGATCCCAAATAGCGCGCAGGTGATTGACGGCGAGGGTAAGACTCTGCTGCCGGCCTTCTTCGATTCGCACGTGCACCTGGGAGCAACGAACGCCGAACAGTTCCTTAAAGATGCTTTGGATTTCGGCGTCGCGACCGAACTGGAAATGTGGGGCTCCGAATTGAGCCTCGCGCTCAGGAAAAAATCGGCGAGCAATGATTTTGCCGACGTCGCGGATCTCCGCACGGCGGGTACCGGCATCACTGTTCCTCGGGGGCACCCCACTCAAATGGGTGGTCCACCAATTCCAACGCTAGCTGTCGGCGGCGATACGCAGGCGTTTGTTGATGCACGAATCGCGGAAGGCGCGGACTATATCAAGATCATCTACGAACATGCTTTTCCCACGCTGACAAAACAGCAACTGCACGATGTAATTGCTGCTGCACACCGCCGCAATAAGCTTGCGGTCGTTCACGTGACTACTCAGAGCGAGGCACGCGACGCTATCAGCGCAGGCGCCGACGGGCTGGCCCACATCTTTGCCGATTCGCCATCGGAGCCTGGTTTTGCAGAACTCGCGGCGCAACATCACGTGTTCGTCGTTCCCACACTAAGCGTTCTCGAAGCGGTCACTACCGGACCCAGATCGTGGTGGCAAGGGGAGGAGTTCAGCCGTTACGTTACTCCCTCAATGCAAGGCTCGCTCGACAGGAAGTTTCCGCCCGGGTTTGGCGCCAAACTCAGATTTGACCATGCGCAAGCTGCGGTCGCTGCGCTCCATCGCGCCGGCGTGCCTATACTGGCCGGCACTGACGCGCCTGCTCCCGGCTTGGCCCATGGCCTCAGTCTTCACCGGGAACTGGAGTTGCTCGTCAACTCCGGTCTAAGACCGGCGGCAGCTCTGAGAGCGGCAACCTCTGAACCTGCGCGCGCGTTCGGCTTTCATGACCGCGGCCGCATCGGGCCTGGATTACGTGCTGATCTGCTGCTGATCAAGGGTGATCCCACCTCCGATATCAGAGCAACGCGCCAGATCGTCGGCATCTGGAAGCAAGGCGTTCCTCACCAACGCACGCGACGAAACGACTAGTTCAGAACAAGTGACGGACAAGGATCATATCGCCTCGGCGAGAACAGCGACGCCATCAGCCCGCGTTCCCGAGCCGCTTTGCATTGCGGAGGCGAGCGTGGCGTAAACGTTACTCCAGGCTGCTTCAACGTCGGGCGTGAAGGCCTCGCCCAATCCTCTCCGCAGCGTCCACAGAAGCGCCTGCCCCACTGTGTCGTAGTCTTTGTCTTGAACGCCATAGCTGACGTGTCGTGTGCCGAGCGATCGCACGACGGGCAGAAGCTGGTCCATCCGGTCCAGACTGTTGACCGCAAGTGCGAGCATTTGCATAAGTTTGCGGCCTTGCTCGGTAAGATTTCCTTTGAAGAGCAATTCTAGATCGGGGTCGAGTTCGAAGAGTCGTGCGTAGAAGAGTTGGGCGGCGGTCTCAGCGATGGGAGCGACCTGCCTGAAGCTATCTTGCACCAGTTTGATCTGTTCATTGGTCATGCTGACGTCCTCCTGATTCAGTGCGCCGAATAACGGCTCTTTTATTAAGGCGCAAATCATTCGCGATTTGTGTCATCAGCGGGCTGAAAAAAGCAAAATGCCACCCACGGCTGGTGGGTGGCATTTGCGAGTGCGGAGGGTTGGACGATTTACTGCGACGGAGCGGGACTCGCCAGGCTCTTGATAATCTTGTCGCGCAACGCGCGGGCTTCGGTTTTGATGGTGGTTTCGTTGAGCGTCAATAAACGCCGGTCGCGCATGACGATGCGGCCGTTGATGATGACCGTTTGGACGTCGGAGCCTTTGGTGGCGTAGACCAGGTCGGAGTAGATGTTGTAGAGCGGGATCTGGTTCAACGTGTCGCGGTCGATGATCAGAATGTCGGCGCGTTTGCCGATTTCCAACGAACCGATTTCTTTTTCGAGATGTAGCGCCTGCGCGCCGCGAATCGTCGCGAGTTCGAAGGCTTGTTGAGCTGAAATCACTTTCGGATCGCCACTGAATACCTTGTGCAGTTTCGCGACCGTGTCCATCTCTTCCCACATGTTCAGATCATTATTCGACGCCGCGCCATCCGTTCCCAACCCGACAAACACACCTTCAGTGATCATCTTCGGCACCGGCGCCACTCCGGACGCGAGCTTCATATTCGACTGCGGATTGTGAATAACACCAACTCCGTGTCGCTTCAGGATCGCGATATCAGTTCCCTGCGGCCACACAACATGGGCAGCAATCACACGATTATTTAAAAATCCAATGCGATCCAGATAAGCGACCGGACTCGCACCTTTGTCTTTGACACTGTCGTCAAGCTCGCGCTTCGTTTCGGAAATATGCGTAACGATCGGCGCGCCAGTGCGATCGGAAAACGCACGCACCGCGCGAAGATGGGCCTCGGAAACCGTATACGGCGCATGCGGCGCAATCGCCGGCACGATCAGCTCGTGCCCTTTCCACCGGCTCACAAACTTTTCAACATACGCCATTCCCTCAGCGTTGGTTTTATTGTCGGCAACAGGAAAGTCGATGATTGTTTCACCAAGAACGCCACGCACACCAGCCTTCGCAGTCTCATCGGCGATCGCGTCTTCGAAGTAATACATGTCACAGTAGGTCGTCGTACCACCGCGAATCATCTCAGCCAACCCGAGCCGCGTCCCGATGCGAACAAACGTCTCCGTCACATTCTTCGCTTCCGCGGGAAAGATGTACTTCGTCAGCCACTCCTGTAGATCGAGATCGTCAGCCAGCCCACGGAACAGGACCATGGGCACATGCGTGTGACCATTGATCAATCCCGGCGTTACGACTTTGCCGAACGCAAGCAGTTTCTTCCGCGCCGTGTAGCCACGCTGGATCTCGTCACGTGGACCAATCGCGACGATACGTCCACCGGAAACAGCAATTCCGCCATCGTCGATAACGCGGCGTGTGCCGTCCATTGTGACAATCGTGCCGCCCAGGACCAGCAAATCAACAGCTCGCCTGTTCTGGGCGGCAGCTTGCGGAAGTACACTCATGGTCATTGCAAACAGTGTAAAAACGTTCAGCAGTTTTCGCATACGTTGAGTTCAGGAAGAAACACCTGGATATAAGTAAACTAGCGCGCCAGTATTTTGGCGAGATCTCGCGCCAGCCGCAGGATCACGGCATTGGCAGTTTTTTCATTTTTCAGAAGCTTCCGGCCTAAAGGGTTCGAAGCGTCAAAATCGACAACGCCCCAGATCGAATCGTTTTCATTCCTGATCGGAGCCGCCAGGACATAAGTCAAACTCTTGCTGATTTCGCCCTTGACCCCAACTCGCGACGTCAATGGCTTTACAACACCACCCTCGGCGCCATCAGTCCTGTGCAATGCGTTATCCAGAAAACATCGCACTACCACTACGTCCGACGCCGTTCGGTCGTCAATGCGAAACCGGGTTTTACCTACCTGTTCGACAGATTCATACGGATCCCAAAAGCCGACGCATACCAGCTCTTGATTCTCTTTCTTGAAGATGAACGCGCGCAGGCTTGCGCGCTCGGGAGTCAAGGGTGCACTCATCGACCAACAGATTGTCTCGAGCGACTCGGAGATTTTCTGGCTCAATTCCTTGTTCTTCCGGCGGTGCTGACGTTTGATGGCGTCGTCAATCTGCGTGCAAGCTTTGCCGAGAGCGGCCACTGGATCTCGTTTGGCCCATTCGTTGTTGTACTCGACCGCCACGACTCCAAGCAGATCGGTGGGCAACCGCAAATCGACGTCGTGCGGCTTGACGATGAAGCTGCGCTCTTTTCCGAGCAGCCCGATGAACATCCCCAGCTCAAGAATCACGTTGTCGCGGACGGCTTGCTGCTTCTGGCCGCGGATTCTCACCTCGTCGTCTCCGGCAAAGATGAAGACACCGAAATCTGAGTGTCGAAGATTTCGATTTAACTCGTCGATCAAATTCTGGCCCGGATAAAACGCGTCCTGCGTCCACAAGCGGACCTCTGCGGTCTTCAAATTCTGCTGGATTGCTTGGGCGAACCTTTCACTTTCGCCGGATGAGGCCACAAATACCGTGGGGACTGAGGACATAACCAACTCCTTTCAGTCATCGTGAGCGCTCGTTTTGCAAAACCGAATGACCGAAGTTAACGCGCTTTAACAACGGCTGTAAAGCCAATAGATCGCTCTCCTCATTGAATTGGACAGAACTGAGAAACGTTCTTTTGGGTTATGCCATTACTAGTAACAGAACGTGTTTGATTTAGAACCCTCGGGAGTCACACCTAAGGTTCTTCTCCCCGGAGCTATCGGCCGCCTCAGCGTGGCGGATTGCCCCAAAACCTTGGAGGTACATTGTGTTCGATTTAACTCAATTAGGAATTCTTGCTCTCACCGGCACGGGAATCTGGCTTGTAGGTCGTCCGGAATCCTGGCGTCGAATCGGATATATCCTGGGACTCTCGGCCCAGCCGGTATGGTTGTATATGTCGGTCAAGTCTGAGTTGTGGGGCGTCGCAATACTGACCCTGTTCTGTACCTACGGATGGGCACAGGGTGTTTGGTTCCACTGGTTCAGAGTTGACCGGGTGTTACCGGAAACTCCAACACAACCGCCGCAGCCGCCCGCGCCACCCGCGACGCCTGCGATTGAAACGCAAACGCACGAGGAGATTGCTGTCCGCACCGCGGTGAGCAGCGCGTAGCCGCACCCGGAACGCAATCTCACTTGCGTTTCAGTTCAAGAAACCGCGCATCAAAAGCTCTGGGCTGTAAATCTCCGATCGCTAACTGTTCTGCGTGCCCGTCAAGGTTCGCCAGAATGATGTAACCGTCATTGCAGAACTCCCACATGATCTGGCGGCACGTACCGCACGGCGGCGTCAAAGGTTCAGTATCGACTACCACCGCCAGGTTAGTAAGATTGCGCTCTCCCTCCGAGATTGCTTTCCAAATCGCTACTCGCTCGGCGCAGACGGTCAAACCGTAACTCGCGCTCTCAATATTACAGCCCGTATAAATCTTGCCCTCTTTAGTCTCTACTGCAGCACCTACTAAAAACTTGGAAAACGGCGCGACCGACCGTAAACGCGCGGCGGCCGCGGCTTCTACTAAACGTTTTTGGTTCTCATCCAATGTCAAAGTCAAATCAAACTCCTCCAACTGTCGATAAAGCACTGGCCAGTCTTTCGCGAATCTTTCCGCTGAGCAAATCGATGCTTACTAAATTATGACCACCCTCCGGAATGATGACGTCAGCATGACGTTTCGACGGTTCAACAAATTGCATGTGCATCGGCCGCACCGTCGCGAGATATTGTTCGATAACCGATTCAACCGTTCGCCCGCGCTCCGCAACGTCGCGACGCAAACGACGAATGAAACGAATATCGTCAGGCGTATCGACGAATACTTTGATGTCCATCTGTTCGAGCAAACGCGGATCGGCGTAGATCAGTATGCCTTCGACGATGACGATCGGCTTCGGCTGGACCGTGCGCGTTTCGCTCATCCGCGTGTGCGTGCGGAAATCGTAAAGCGGCAACTCGATCGCCTCGCCTGACTTGAGCCGGCGAATATGATTGACGAGCAGATCGTTATCGATCGCATCGGGATGATCGAAATTGGCGATGTGGCGATAGTCGAGCGGGAGGTCAGACAGGTTGCGGTAGTAGGAGTCTTGCTGAAGAAAAACGACTTCACTGGCACTAACCGATTGGAGAATGCGATTGGCGACCGTCGTCTTCCCGGATCCCGTGCCGCCACAGATGCCGATTATCATGCTCACAACTCAAACCCGACTGTTGATTCGAGCCACCACTCCGCGCAGCAACTCGGTAAACGTACCGCGAACGCGATCGCCGGTCGCCATCACTTCGGCGTGATCGATCGGCTCGTCGCTGATGCCGGCGGCCATGTTTGTAATACAGGAGATGCCGAGCACTTCCAGGTCCATGTGTCGCGCGACGATCGCTTCCGGCACCGTGCTCATGCCCACCGCGTCAGCGCCAAGATTGCGCAACAGATGAATCTCGGCGGGCGTTTCGTAACTTGGACCAGACAGACCGCCGTAGATTCCGCGCCGTACTTCCGCGCCGATCGCTTTCGCCTCTTCAACCACCAGTTCCTGCAAGGCGGGCGAGTAAACTGTCGACATGTCCGGAAAACGTGGACCAAACCGATCGTCGTTTGGACCACGCAACGGATTGTCGCCCATCAAATTCACATGATCGCTAATGACCATTAACGCGCCCTGCGTCAACTGCACATTAATTCCACCGGCGGCATTCGTCAAAATCAGCGTCTTCAGGCCGAGCAGTTTGAAAGTGCGAATGGGAAAAGTGACTTCTTCGAGCGAGTAGCCCTCGTAAAAGTGTACGCGGCCCTGCATCGCGAGCACGGGAACGCTGTCGACTTTACCGGCCACCAGGCGGCCCGTGTGTCCTTCGACGGTCGAGCGCGGAAAGCCTGGTATCTCGTTGTAGGGAATGCGAACGGGCTCCTCGAAGTCGTCCGCAAATCCACCGAGCCCGCTGCCCAGCACGATCGCGATTCGCGGCTCCGTGGTTAGTCGCGCGCGGATCGTTCTGGCCGCATGTTCCGCTCGTTCGTAAAGACTTGTGCTTGCCACTCCCTCAGCCATTTCCCTCCCTTTGCTCACTTTTCTTTCTGATACGGTATACCCAGCGCGCGCGGCGGGCGCGACGATCCGATGAAGCCTGCGAGCACCACGATTGTCAAGACGTACGGCACCATGTGAATGAACTGCACTGGTAGTTTTTCACCGGAGGGAAACTTGATCAGGTCCTGCAGTTGATTCGAAACGGCTTCCGTAAAGCCAAACAGCAAACATGCAAGCAATGTCTGCACCGGACGCCATTTGCCGAAAATCAAAGCGGCGAGCGCGATAAAACCGCGTCCCGCAGTCATGTTCCTGGTAAACAACGACGACTGCCCGATCGAAAGATATGCACCGCCCATACCCGCGAGAACACCCGCCAGCAGCACGCCCCAATATCTCATCTTACTGACGCTGACACCCGCCGCGTCTGCCGCTTCCGGTTTCTCGCCGACCGAACGCAGTCTCAAACCGAACGGCGTTTTGTAAACAACGTACCAGATCGCCGCCACCAGGACGCCGATGGCGACAGCAATGATCCATGGCGACTGTGGCAACAGATGATCTTTCGGAAGCTGTGGCGTCGATCCGGACGAAAGAAAAAGCGCGCCACTCAGAAAACCGGGTATGCCAAACATCAGAATGTTGATAGCCGCGCCGCTTACCACCTGGTCCGCCTTGAACTTGATACATGTGATCGCGTAGATCGCCGCGATGAACAACCCCGCGAGCATCCCTGCGAGCAGGCCAACCCACGGGCTGGCGCTGCCCATTCCGAAACTGACGTCAGCCGCATACGTCACGCCCGCGGCGGTAAATGCGCCGGCCAGCATCTTGCCCTCGAGCGCGATGTTGATTACACCCGACCGCTCAGAAAACAACCCGCCCAGCGCAGCCAGAATCAACGGCGTTGCGAGTCTGATCGTCGACTCAATTACGATTAGTAAGAAAGTAAGAAAGTCACTCATCGTTTACGCCTTCAAACGCCGGAATCCAAACCGGCCCAACGACCATTTGAAAAACGCTTCAGCAGCGACGAACAGAATGATGATTCCCTGCAGCACCTGCACGATGTCTTTGGTGATGTGCTCGGAAAAACCATCGACGTAGATGCCGCCATGTTGTAGCACCGCAAACAACAACGCCGCGAGTATCACGCCGACCGGATGATTGCGGCCCAACAAAGCAACGGCGATCCCGGTGAACCCATAGTTGTCGGAGAAACCGTCGTAGTAACGATAGCGATAACCCATCACTTCGTTGATTCCCACCATGCCCGCCAGCGCGCCCGACACTGCCATCGCCAGTACGATCTGTTTGCGGACCGAAATACCACCGTACTCCGCAGCCGTGGGATTGCTGCCCGTTGCACGTATTTCATAACCCCACTTCGTGCGCCACAAGAAAAGATAGACCAGCAGACAACAAAGCAGCGCCAGCAGGAACGCGAGGTTCAACGGAATGCGTTCGGGAAAACCCGGAATAAACTTGCCGAGACGCGCGATGTGTGCGCCTTCACCGACGAACGCGCTTTGCAAGATCGGATCGCCCGGCACTCGGTAGTGGTACTGCGTAAAGTAACTCACCAGCGCGACCGCAATGAAGTTCAACATGATCGTGTTGATAACTTCGTGCGATCCAAAATACGCTTTCAGCACGCCCGGAATCGCTCCCCACAACGCGCCCGCCAGTATCGCGCCGAGGAAACAAAGCGGCACAAGGATCCACGCCGAACGACTCGCGAAGGTGATGCCCACCCACGCCGTGGCAAACGCCGCGATGTAGAGTTGGCCTTCGGCGCCGATGTTGAATAGACCGCAACGAAAACCAACGAGCACCGCGAGACCCGTGAAGATCAACGGCGTCGCATGAAACAGCGTGTAGCCGATTCCGTCAGGCCACGACAGCGCGCTTCCCAGCAGGAGTCGATAGGCAACGATCGGATTGTCGCCGACGAGCAGAATGAGAATGCCGCCGACAATGAAAGCTGCGACGACAGCGATGAGCGGGAAAAGAAGGTCACGGGCAAGCTTCGGCATTTGCAATGTTGTGCTTTGCTCTTTGGTTTTTGTCCTTAGTGCTTTGTTCTTTGTGCTTTGTACGTGTGCCTCTTGCTGTGTTTTCGCCGTAAAATCGAGAACAAAGCACTAAGTACAAAGCACAAAGCTCTAATGCCCTCGGGTCATCAACAACCCAATCTCTTCCAACGTCGCAACCTTGGGATCTACCTCACCTGCAATTCGTCCTTCGTGAATGATCAGCAGGCGATCGGAAAGACTCGTCACCTCTTCCAACTCCGCCGAAACGAGCAGAATGGCACAACCGGCATCACGCAAACTCACCAACTGTCGATGAATAAACTCGATAGCGCCGATGTCGACGCCGCGGGTCGGTTGCGATACAAGTAACACCTTCGGATTGAGGCGATACTCGCGCCCGATGATCAGCTTCTGTTGATTGCCGCCGGAGAGTGCGCGCGCGGGCAGTGCGGCGTTGCGAGGTCGAACGTCAAACTGCTCGATGATCTCGTTGGCCCGTCGCTGAATCGCGCCTTCGTCGAGGAAGACCCCGCCGGCAAGTGCCGCGATCGGCGGACGGTAATGCACGCCGAGAATGGAGTTTTCGGCGAGCGTGAAATCCAGCAACAATCCACGACGATGGCGATCTTCCGGGATGTGCGCGATGCCCAACTCGCGTCGCAGCCGCGCGCCTACGCTGTTGATGTTCTTGCCGCCGAGAATCGTCTCTCCGCGGATGCGCGACACATCGACTAAGCCAGCGAGCGCTTCCATCAGTTCAGTCTGACCATTTCCTTCGACGCCGGCGATGCCGACGATCTCGCCGCTCCGCACTTCGAAGGTCACACCGTTCAGTCGTTTGCTTCCATCAGCCGCGACGACTGAAAGGTTCCGCACCTCGAGCTGCGCCGCGCCGACCTGCGGCTCGGGTTTATCGACGCGCAACAGCACTTCGCGGCCCACCATCATGCGCGCTAATTCAGCGGCATTCGTGTCTTTCGTCTGTACCCGTCCCACAACTTTACCGTCGCGCATCACTGTCACCTCGTCGGAGATCGCGAGCACTTCCGAGAGTTTGTGCGTGATGATGATCACAGTCTTTCCCTGCTCGCGCATGCGGCGCAGGATCGCGAAGAACTCTTCGACTTCGAGCGGCGTGAGCACGGCGGTCGGTTCATCGAGGATCAGCAATCGTGCGTGACGATACAGCGCTTTCAATAACTCGACGCGCTGTTGCTGGCCCACAGAGAGATGTTCGACGGGTTCGTTGGGGTTAACGGCGAGCTTGAACTCTTCCGAGAGTTGACGAATCTGCGCGGCCGCGCTCTTGAGATCGAGCGAAAGAGCGCTGCCCGGCTCGGCGCCCAGGACGATGTTCTCCGCAACCGTCATGTCCTCGACCAGCATGAAGTGCTGGTGGACCATGCCGATGCCGAGCGCGATCGCGTCGTGCGGCGAGTTGATTTCTCGCACCTGACCGTCGACGAGGATCTGTCCACTGTCTGCGGTGTAAAAACCGTAGGCGATGCGCATCGCGGTCGACTTCCCCGCGCCGTTTTCACCCACGATGGCATGAATCGTACCTGGCTTGACGACGATGTCGACCTGGTCGTTAGCCAGAACAGCGCCGAAGCGTTTGGTTATTTGTCGGAGTTCGAGCATTAAACTTGGTGCTTTGTACTTTGTGCTTTGTTCTTTGTTTTTCTGGACTCAAGCGTTCGATCTAGTGATCGGACATAACCATTGAGTGTGGGTAGAAGTTCGTCTACTAGTGGCTTGAGATCACAAACTTCCTGTTCCGTCAACAGATGTCGTCTGAAGGCTCTTCTTAACCAATGCTTAGTTTCATACAAGGATCCGCGCGCTATTCTGACAAATCGTCGATTGTCCTGAAGACTTCCTCTTCCAGTACCTTCTGCAATATTGGACCCGACCGAATCGACGGCATCCACGATCTGCTCACCGATTGTTGCTTTGGCGAAGTGATCCCACTTCACTACGATCTTCCAAATGCGATCGGCCAGGTCTTCCGAAAGCTGGTAAACTCGCAACCGTTCAAAGTTTGTCTTTGCCATAATGCTCCGTGAGGTAGGGCATTCAAAGTACTAAGCACAAAGAACAAAGAACTTCTTAAGTACCGATCGCGTCGGTCACTTTGATCTCGCCCGCAATGATCTTCTTCTTCGCGGCTTCAGCGGCCTGCAACGCATCCGGTGAAACGAGGTCCTTGTTGAAATCGTCCATCGAGTAGCCGACGGCATCTTTATCAAGACCGAAGACGTGAATACCCGGTGAGAACTGGCGGTTCACCACGTCCTCAACAATGTCGTAAACGACGTTATCCACGCGCTTGATCATGCTGGTCAAAACAAAACCCGGCTTGACCATGTTCTGATTCGAATCGACACCGATCACGAAGTGCGTCGCGCGACCATTCTGCTTGCCCTGTTGTTCGACGGCGTCGAACGCACCCAAGCCGGAGTTTCCAGCGGCCGTGAAGATCACATCAGCGCCTTTGCTGATCTGCGCCAACGAGAGTTCCTTGCCTTTGCCCGGATTGTTCCAGGCTGCGTCGGTGACGCCGACGTAGTTTTCGATCACGCGAATGTTCGGATTAACCGAGCGAGCGCCTTCTTCGTATCCCTTGGCGAAACGATGAATCAGTCCGATGTCCATGCCGCCAAGAAAACCAATCGTTCCAGTGCGCGACGTTTTCGCAGCGAGAATGCCGACGAGGTACGAGCCTTCATGTTCCTTGAAGACGAGCGACGCCACGTTTGGCAGCTTGCTCTCGCCGTCGATGATCGCAAACCGAATGTTCGGATAATCTTTTGCGACGAGTTCCATGATCGGCGCCTGTGCGAAACCCACACCGATGATCAGATCGAAATTGCGTTCCGCGAAAGCACGCATCGCGGGTTCGATGGCGTTTGGCGTTCCCGGTTCGATGTCGCGCAAGACGATTGGAAGATCCTTCGCGGCGCGTTGCACGCCTTGCCACGCAGCGGCGTTGAAAGATCGATCGTCCTTGCCGCCGATGTCGAATACGATCCCGACGCGGATCTTCGAGTGATCCTCCGAGGCCGTCGTCTCCTGACACCCGGTGAGAGCCAGTGCCACCAAACCAATCAGTGCGACAAGAACCACAAGTTTGTACTTCATTCGTTAATCACTTCCTTGACTAACTGTAGATCTTCAGCGGGCGGCTCATCTCCGACGTCATATGCGACTTGAATTCGTCGCGCCGCTTCCTGAGCGGCGGCGGAGTCAGCGCAGTAGACGACGCCAATCGTCTCACCCGCTTTCACGCGGTCGCCAATTTTCAACTCGGATGTGAAACCCACCGTGGGATCGATTGTGTCTTCGATGCGCACACGTCCGCCGCCGATGGCTGCGATGGCGTGACCGATCTCCGTCGTATCGACTCTTGTAATGAAGCCGGAGCGCGGGGATTCTACCTTAATGGTTTCGCTTACCAAAGGCAGAAAAGTGGCCGGATCGTCGCACACACGAGGATCGCCACCCTGCGCCTCGATGTTACGTTGCAGACACTCCAGCGCCTTGCCCGAATCCAACACGCCGCGTAGTCGCTCGTGAGCGGCTTCCGTCGTTTGATCGACGTTCGCCAGCCATAACATGTGCGCCGATAGTTCCAGCGACAAATCGAGTACCGGCTGCGCTGCTTCAGCCGCCTCGCCGCGAAGGAGACGAATGCACTCCTCGACTTCCAACGAATTGCCAACCGCGCGTCCGAGCGGCTGATTCATGTCGGTCAACAATGCGCGTGTTTTGATGCCACACGAGTTGCCGGTGCTCACGAGTGCATGGGCCAACTCCGTGGCCCGCGACTCTTCGCGCATGAAGGCGCCATTACCGACCTTCACGTCGATGATCATCGCATCAAGTCCAGCCGCAGCTTTCTTCGAAATGATTGACGCAACGATTAGCGGAATCGCTTCGACAGTCGCAGTCGCATCGCGCAACGCGTACATCTTCTTGTCGGCCGGAGCGAGTTCCGCGGTTTGACCAGCCATCGCATAGCCAACGCGCTCCAACACCTGCTTGAACTCCGCCGCACTGAGACTCACGCGGTAGCCCGGAATGGATTCGAGCTTGTCCAGCGTACCGCCCGTATGGCCCAGGCCGCGACCGGAGATCATCGGGACACCTACACCGCACGCGGCAACAAGCGGCGCGATGATGATTGACGTCTTGTCGCCGACGCCGCCGGTCGAATGCTTGTCGGCTTTTGGTTTTGGGATATCCGAGAAGTCGAGGATATTGCCGGAGTTGAGCATCGCTTCCGTCAGCGCTTGTTGCTCTGCGGCGTCCATACCGTTGAGGTAGATGGCCATCAACAGTGCGCTGACCTGGTAATCAGCAATGCGGCCGCTCGTTACGCCGGCTACAAAGAAGTCGATCTCGTCGCGGGAAAGGCTCTGACCGTCTCGCTTCTTTCTTATGACGTCCTGTGGTCTCAAGGTTTGCTTAGTTGCTCTCCATCAGCACAGCGGCCTGAGCTGTTACTGCAAGCCCTTGACCGACCGCATCGAGTCCTTCACCCGTCTTTGCTTTTACACTCACGCATCCGGGGTCGATACCCAGCGCAATCGCGATATTCGCACGCATGGAATCGACGTAAGTACGGATCTTCGGCGCTTCGAGCAGGATTGTCGAGTCGACATTCACAACGTGCAAGCTGCGCTCGCGGGCCAACCACATCACTCGCGAAAGCAGTTCCATACTCGAGGCGCCACTCCACTGCGGATCTTTATCCGGAAAATGGACGCCGATATCGCCCTCACAAAGCGCGCCGAGAATCGCGTCAGCGATCGCGTGGGCCAACGCGTCGGCATCCGAATGGCCGTCGGCGCCGCGATCGGATGCGATGTGCACGCCGCCGAGTACGAGCGCGCGGCCTTCCACCAGGCGATGGGTATCGGTACCGATGCCGATTCGGATCATTGCTTGAGAAACGCCTCCGCGATTAAGAGATCCTGCGGAGTTGTTAGCTTGATGTTTCTACTGCTGCCTTCGATCGTCGTGATTCGCGCACCGGTTTTCTCGACGAGCGCGCTCTCGTCTGTCAGTGCCGGATCGTTTACGTCCGCGAGTTCGTACGCTTTCTTCAGCAGCTCGTAACGAAAGCACTGCGGCGTCAGTGCACGGCGTAACTCTGATCGATCGAGACTCTTAACCACGGAATCATCAGCGACCTGCTTAATTGTATCCGTTACCGGCGCCACCAGGATCGCCGCACCGTCGGATTCCGCGGCGTTTACAACGCTCTCGATCTCTTCAACCGTCACGAACGGTCGCACGCCATCATGTACCGCGACGATTCCCGCAGTCGCCGGACGGATCGCCGTCAACCCGCGCTTTACGGAATCAGCGCGCGTCGTTCCACCGGGCACGACGCGCGACAGTTTTCTCAACCCGCGCTTCCCGGCCAAAGTCAGAAAGGCGGCTGCCTCTTCTGCCGGCAGGACCACGATCACTTCCTGAATCTGCGCGCACTCCTCGAACGGCGCGAGCGTATGAAAGATGATCGGAACTCCGGCAAGGTGTAGAAACTGCTTCGGCCGATCGCTCGCCATCCGGCTGCCCATTCCGGCGGCGGCAATAATCGCGGTGTTCATTAACGGATAGGAAACTTAGGAAGCACGGACCGCCGTCAGCTCTCGGTGATTGGCTCGGTGTCGGTGATCCGCACTGGACCAGGAGCACCAGTGCGCGAGTCACGCATTTGCCGGCGCGAACCGCCGTTGGTGCGGTGAATATCGCTGTGCCCGCCGTTTTCCGCTTCTTCCCAGAGACGACCAAAGATCATCTTGCCGGCTGTTGTTTGCAACACGCTCGTAACTGCGATATCGGCATTCTTGCCGATCAACCGCCGCGCATTGTCGACGACGACCATCGTACCGTCGTCGAGATAAGCGACGCCCTGGTTGTATTCCTTGCCTTCCTTGAGGATGAATACTCGCATCGCTTCGCCGGGCAACACGACCGGCTTGAGCGCGTTTGCCAGCTCGTTGATGTTGAGCACGCTGACGCCGCGCAACTGGGACACCTTATTCAGGTTGAAATCGTTGGTGACAATGACTGCGTCGAGCTGTTTGCCCAGTTCGATCAGCTTCAAGTCGACTTCGCGCACCGACGGAAAATCCGTCTCGACGATCTGGATGTCGAGTGAGCTGTTATTCTGCAGACGGTTGAGCATGTCCAGACCACGGCGCCCGCGCTGCCGCTTCGAAGAGTCGGGCGAGTCAGCCACCTGTTGCAGTTCGCGAAGAATGAACTGGGGAATGATTAGCGACCCGGTGAGAAACCCGGTCTCCGCGACGTCGGCGATGCGGCCGTCGATGATCACGGAAGTATCGAGAATCTTTAAGTCGCGCCTGGCAACCTTGTCGCTGAAAATCCCGCCCAGTGCGGAGAGATCGAGATAGTCTCCTTTGGCGGCGCCGACCATCAACCCGACATAGGCCATGAAGAACGTCAGGGCCAGGGTGATGAAAGTCTTCGCCGCGGGCGCGACGGCCATCGATTCCTGTCGACTGATCAACGAACCAATCAGGTAAGCTCCGATGATTCCGAGGATCGAACCGACTGCCGCGCCGATCAGAGTTTTCAACGACGCGCGGCGAATCCGCATTTCAAAAAGTATGATGCAGACTGCGATCAGAGCGCCCAACCCTGCGGAGATCCAAGAGTCGTTGGCTACTGGTTTGAGGATATATCCGGCCGCTACCAAGATTGCCGTAAATATAAGTCGTATAAGAACGACATCGGCATGCATAATGAAGGCATACTACCACGCCAATATCCGCATCGTCACGGAAATCCTCGGTGTTTGAATGGTCTCTACTGCCGGCTTGTAGTTCCCCTTGCGGCTCAATGTTGGCTGCGTTTAAATGTGCCGTATGCGAAGCCCCAACAAAACAATTTCGCTCCTGATGTTCGTGTCTGTTGCTTGTTCGATCGTGTTCTCGCAGGAGGCCCAAAAGCCCGCGACATTGCGTTACAAAGTGCCGGCTGGATGGGTCGAAGAGGAAAGAAGTTCGAGCATGCGCGTGGCCCAGTACAAACTGCCGCGCGCGGAAGGCGATACGGAAGACGCGTCACTCGTTCTTTACTATTTCGGTAAGGGCCAGGGAGGAACGGCGACAGCGAACGTCGAACGTTGGGCCAGTCAGATGCAACAAGCTGACGGCTCGAAAGCAAAAATCACGGAAGAAAACTTCACCGCCAACGGCTTGAAGGTGACGGCAGTCGACGGCACGGGAACGTACGTCGCGGAGACTGCACCCGGAAGCGGCGAGTTTCTCAACAAGCCCGGCTTCCGTTTACGCGCCGCGGTCGTCGAAACACCAAATGGATCGTACTACGTGAAACTGGTCGGTCCGGAGAAGACCGTCACGCACTGGAACGAAACCTTTACGGCCTATCTAAAGTCTTTCGAGTTTAAGTAGGTTTGAGCTTTGTGCTTGGTTCTTAGGTCTTTGTACAAAGAACTAAGCACCAAGTACCAAGAACTATTTGTAGCGGTAAGTAATGCGACCTCGCGACAAGTCGTAAGGCGACATTTCCACGCTCACGCGATCGCCCACCAGGATGCGGATGCGGTTCTTGCGCATCTTTCCGGAAATGGCGGCGAGCACCACGTGTTCGCTGTTGTCAAGACGGACTTTGAAAAAGGCGTTGGGCTGTTTATCGATGATAACGCCCTCCGCCGGGATTAGGTCTTCTGCTGCCAAGTAGTTCTCCTTTGGGGTGCACTGGGACGTTTAAGAACGTCGCACAATAGCACACCGCACCGCAAACACCCAATCGGACGCGGCGACGGGGCGACGCGGGGACGCGGGGAAGGGGCGACACGGAAGACACGGGGATCCGCTCCGCGCCCCCGCGTCCTCCCCGTCTCCCCGTCTCCCCGTCCCCGCGTCCCCGCGTCCCCGCATCTCCCCGTCTCCCCCCGTCCTCCTGTCTCTCCCGTCCTCCTGTCTCTCTCGTCCCCGTGTCTCGCCTTTTTTTGAACCCGTTCAAAAAACTTCTTGACAGCCTTCGGGAACAGGCGTAGGCTGCGGTTAGTTGAACGTGTTCAAAATTCCGCTTAGGAGGTGGATCATGACATTCGGAGTTAGCACCTACATCGTTTACCTCGTCATCAGCATCGCGCTCACCATCTGGGTCGCGCGGACGCTCCACAAAAACGGCCGCGTCTTCCTCGTCGACGTCTTCCACGGTAACGAAGGCCTCGCCGACTCGGTCAATCACCTGCTCGTCGTCGGCTTTTACCTGATCAACCTTGGCTACGTCAGTCTGGCATTGAAGCTCGGCTACGAAATCAACAGCGCCCAGGAAGGCATCGAAGCGCTCTCGGTGAAGATTGGCATGGTGCTGCTGGTCCTCGGCGGCATGCACTTCTTCAATCTCTTCATCTTCAGCCGCATGCGCCGCCGCTCGAATATGCGCCACAACCATACGCCCCCGGTGAGCCCTGACTCTTTCACGCCCGTCCAGCAGGAGGCATGACCATGCTCGCGCTAATTGTGCTCTACGATCCTGAATGTGGCCTGTGCAGACGGGCGCATGAATGGCTGGCGGAGCAGCCGAAGTTCGTGGAACTAATCTTCGTTCCCTGTGCTTCCGAGGATGCTCGCAAGCGCTTCCCGCAGCTCAATCACGATATGACGAAGCAGGACCTGACAGTGGTAACCGACAACGGCGCTGTTTATTTCGGTCCAAAGGCATGGTTGATGGTACTGTGGGCACTAACGCGGTACCGCGATTGGTCCTATCGACTGGCGCGGCCGGAGATGTTGCCAAGCACGAAACGCGTAGTCTCGATGATCTCTCAACATCGATATCAGATCTCGCGGTTTGCCGGAAATTGACGAACAACAAACATGGCGGCGATGCGCAAAAAGAAAGCGGTGAAGACGCCGAAAGGCGACCAGACGAGCAAGTTGATTCTCGACACCGCGCTGGAGATGTTTCGCGAGCGAGGCTACGAGCAGACCACGATGCGCGCGGTCGCCGAGAAGGCCGGCGTCTCGCTCGGAAATGCCTACTACTACTTTCGCTCGAAGGAACACCTGATTCAGGCGTTCTACCAGACGATGCACGACGAACATGTCGTCCTCGTCCTCCCCGCCCTGGAGAAACTCGACACGATGAAGGCACGCCTGCTGACCGTGATCCGACTGAAAATCGACGTGATGAAACCGTATCACCAGTTTGCGGGCGTGCTCTTCAAGACGGCCGGCGATCCGCAGAGTCCGTTGAATCCGTTCGCCGACGAGGCCAACGCAGTTCGCGTGGCGAGTATTCAACTCTTCGAGAAGGTGGTGGAGGGAACGAAGGCCCGAATCCCGAAAGATCTACGAGCGGAGTTGCCGTACCTGCTTTGGGTTTACCACATGGGGATCATTCTTTTCTGGATTCACGATCGGTCGCCGAAGCACCGCCGCACGTATCGACTGATCGATCGGACCGTCGAGATGGTCGACAAGATGATCTACCTCGCCAGTAATCCCTTCATGCGGCCACTTCGCAAACACGCCCTCGCGCTCGTCGACGAACTGCGCGACGCCGCCGAGGACATAATGGACCAGGAGGAGGAACCAAAATGAAAGTCACACGCGTGCTGTTGGGAGTTCTGGCGGGTGGGTTGATAGCCGCCGCAATCGCAACTCTTCACTTTTGGTTTACGATTTATTCGTATAGCGACAGAATGTTTGTTGGTCCAGCGAAAGCTTACGCGCAGGCGGCCGCTGTTATCGGAGGCATGTGCGGATTTGTAGTCGGGACGCCACTAGGGATCTTTCTCACGGCCTTGCAACGCGGCCCAGGCTTCGGCGCAGTTTCGGGAGCACTATACGGTCTTGCCCTGATTCTCCTTATCGTAGTCTTGGCAGGAATGCCAGATTTGTTAAGTCGCGAAAGCGTATTTCTAGCCGCTGTCCCTCCCTTAGGCGCTCTCTCCGGTTTCTTGACGTCGCTGTTCGTTCACTTCGTGACGCCAAAAGACGACAGCTACGACAGCTACGCCGGGTTGCGCCTCTAGTTGCTCGACGACGGCGCACCGCCCCCGGATGCCGGGTTGCCCTCGATGTCGATGATTGTGATCGGTGCGATGTTGGTGGCTTTCAATGGAGCTTCAATCGTCGCCCGATCACCAACGATGACGATCGCGAGGTGATTCAGATCGATGTAACGCTTAGCGACTCGCAACAAGTCTTCTTTCGTCACTGCGGCGATGTTCTTCGCGTACGTTTGATAGTAGTCGTCCGGCAAGTTCCAGATCACAATCCCCGTGATCGCGTCGCTGATCCCGGTCGAGGAAGCGAATCGCTGCGGCAGCCGCTGGACCAGCGAGTCTTTTGCAACCTGGATCTCTGCATCCGTAATCGGCATCTCGCCGACGATTCCTTTTAACTCTTTCATGAACTCGATCAGCGCGAGATCGGTCTTGGCGGAAACGATCGCACCGCCCGCACGAAAAGCGCCCGGTCCTTTGCCGAACGCGAAACTCGAATTCACACCGTAGCTGTAGCCCTTCTGTTCGCGAATGTTGGCATTGAGTCGCGACTGAAACATGCCGCCGAGAATCGTGTTCATCACCTGGATCGCATAAAAGTCAGGCGTGTTTCGCGGCGGTCCGGGCAAGCCGATGTTGAATACGGATTGCGCCGCACCTGGTTTGTCGACCAGGTAGATCTTCGCGGTTTGCAGTTCCGGAAGTCTCGGATAATCGAACGCAGGTTTGTCGCCGGCTTTGGTCCAAGCGGCGAGCCCCTTCTGGATTGCGGCTTTCGCTTTCAGCGGAGTCACGTCGCCGACGACGGTGATGATCGCACGGCCGGGTTGAAAATACGCTTTGGCAAATGCCATCACATCGTCGCGGGTGATTGATTTGACTGATGCTTCAGTGGTGCGTTGTCCGTACGGATGCGCTTCGCCGTAGAGAATCTTCGCAAACACCTGCGAGCTGATCACTGCCGGCTGATCTTTCGCCTGCGTCAGGTTAACCAGCGTGCGCGCGCGCAAACGCTCGAGCGCCTCGGCAGGGAACGTTGAGTTCAACATCATGTCGGCGAGGATGGCCAGCGTGGGTTCGAAGTTCTTCGTCGTCGAAACAAAACTGACCGATCCTTCTTCGCCACTGATACCGGCGCCGATGTTGGTGCCGAGCAACTGCAAAGCGTCCGAAAGTTGATCGCCGGTCCTCGTCTTGGTGCCTTCAGACATCATCGACGTGGTCAACGCGGCGACGCCCCGTTTCCCTGCGGGTTCAAACTGGTTTCCTCCGCCGATGAAGCTGATGTTGAATGAAACCAACGGCAGATCATGTCGCTCGGACACGATCAACGTCGCGCCGTTTGGCAACTGCGTTTTGGTCCAGGCCGGTACGCGCAGCGTGGGGTTGGGTCCGGGCGCCGGAGCTTTCGTGCGATCGAGCGGTTCCTGGGCCAACGAGGCGACGCTCGCGAGCATGATCAGCAGCGCTGTCGCAAACGCAATATGTGATTTCTGTCTCTTCATGATCTACCTCCTCGCCTGGTTGCCGGCGCGACGCTGACTGCTTCGCTTTCCGTTGCCTTCGAAGCCTGATCTTTCTTTCCTTTCGGCACCACGCTCAACACGATGCGCGGGCGCCCGAGATATTGCGCGGCGACACGTTTCACGTCCGCCGCGGTGACGGCCAGTGTCTTCTGATAATCGGTACGAAACTGCGCCGGATTGCCGTAAAAGACCGAGCCCGCAATCAATTGATTAGCTTTACCAAGATTCGATTCGAGCCCGCGCAGAAACTCGAGTTCCAGACCGCTCTTCGCCTTTTGCAATTCCTCCGCGGTTGGTCCTTCCGCGATGAATTTCTGGATAACTTCGTCGACCGCAGTTTCAATCTTCGTCAACGTGTGTTCCGGTCGCGGAACAACTACCGTCTGAAATGTACCAACGTCTTCTGCCGAGTTCTGAAACGCGAATACCTGCGAAGCGAGTTGCGCGTCGTAAACGAGTGCCTTGGTCAGGCGTGCGGTGCGCGAGCCTGACAAAATCGAGCTCATCACCGAAAGCGCATAACTGTCGTCGCGCTTGAAACCGACCGTGGGCCATTGAATGTAGAGTCGCGGCACCTGCACGCGATCTTCGTAAACCAGGCGCTTCGAGGCTTCCAGTTTGCCGAGCGGGACTGACGGGCGTTCCACCGCTTTACCCTGCGGCAAGTCGCCGAAATACTTCTGGATCAGTTTCTTTGTTGTCGCCGGATCGAAGTCGCCAACGACCGCAAGCGTTGCGTTGTTCGGCGCGTAGTACAAACGAAAGAAAGCCTTCACGTCTTCTTCCGACGCGGCGCTGAGATCGGCCATCGAACCGATCACCGGCCATGAATATGGATGGCCCTTCGGATACATCGCGGCAGAGAAGATCTCGCTCACGCGTCCGTACGGTTGGTTGTCGTAACTCTGACGCCGTTCGTTCTTGACGATGTCGCGTTGCGCGTTGAGCTTCGCGATATCGAGCGTGTCGAGCAGGAAGCCCATGCGATCCGACTCCAGCCACAGCGCGGTTTCCAGATAGTTTGCCGGTACAGTCTCGAAGTAGTTGGTCCGGTCGGTATTTGTCGTGCCATTGTTGCTGCCGCCGACGCCTTCGGTGAGTTTGTCGTGAATGCCGTACGGGATGTGCCCCGAGCCGGTAAACATCACATGCTCGAACAGGTGCGCGAAACCAGTGCGTCCCGGCATCTCGTTCTTCGAACCGACGTGATACCAAACGTTGACGGCGACAGTCGGAACGGCGCGGTCCACGGAAAGAATGACCGTGAGACCATTCGGCAGTTTGTAAGTTTCGAATGGAATCTTGATCGAATCGCCTGAACCGTTTTGCCCCAGCACCGGCGGCAACGCGCAGCTAATGGCCAACACCAGCGCGAGCGCTGACAGAACTCTTCGTCTATTAATCACGACAACTCCTTTCGCTTTGCTGTCTGGAAATCTCCATGACTGGCAGGTATGCGCGGGTATCCTATGAAGGCCCAAACCAGACTGTCAACCGGTTTCACACGGGATGTCCGAACGTGTACGAGCTCCTGTACACGCATCCTGATTTACGGCCAGGTGGTGCTAAGATTGGCGCATCATGAAAGCCATACAAGTTGCGCAAACGGGTGGGCCCGAAGTGCTCACAGTTGTCGATCTTCCGGTGCCGGCGCCGAAAGTGAACGAAGCGATCGTCAAGATCGAAGCTGCCGGTGTGAACTTCATCGACGTTTACTTTCGCGAGGGCCGTTACCCGTCGCCGCTTCCCTTTATTAATGGACAAGAAGCGGCGGGCACGGTGACGGAGGTCGGCAGTGAGGTGACGAACCTGAAAGCCGGCGATCGCGTCGCGTACACGAGCGCGCTCGGCAGTTATGCTGAGTACGCGGCGGTGCCGGCGGTGCGTTTGGTGAAGATTCCCGACGCGTTGAGTTTCGAACAAGCGGCTGCCGCGATGCTGCAAGGGATGACGGCGCATTATCTGTTGTATAGCACGTACAAGTTGCAGAAAGGCGAAACTGCCCTCGTACACGCGGCGGCGGGCGGTGTTGGCCTGCTGCTGGTCCAGATGGCGAAGAAGATCGGCGCGAGCGTAATCGCCACGGCGGGAACGGAAGAGAAAGCGCAACTCGCGCGTGACGCAGGCGCTGACCAATGCATCATCTACACGCAAGCGGATTTCGAAACGGAAACGCGGCGTTTGACGAACGACGAAGGCGTGCACGTCGTGTATGACGGTGTGGGAAAAGCGACGTTCGATAAAGATCTCAACGTGCTGCGCCCGCGTGGGTATCTGGTTTTGTTTGGCGGCGCGAGTGGCGCCGTCCCGCCGTTTGATTTAATCAAACTCTCGCAAAAGGGATCGCTCTTCATCACGCGCCCAACGCTGGGCCACTACACCGCGACTCGCGAAGAGCTCGAATGGCGGGCCGGCGAAGTCTTGCAAATGATCGTCGACGGCGATCTAAAGCTCCGCATCCATCACGTTTATCCATTGGCGGACGCCGCTCAAGCTCATCGCGATCTGGAAGGACGAAAGACGACGGGCAAGTTGCTGTTAAAGCCGTAACGCGAATAGCAGTATCGCTGAGGCGGTGCCGTCCATTGTTGGTTCGTTGGTTGAGTAGTCGTTGACGTCGTCGTGATAGACGGCGCGGTCGTCCTGGAACAATGCCAGCGGATCGGGTTCTCTAATCGAAACCCCGCGCAGACTCCCAAACACCTTTCGATAAACTGGACCATCCACCAGCCCGCCGCGGACCATTCGCTTCATCAACACGTTCGTAAAGAGATGGACGTCGCGCGGGTAAACACCATCGGCCGGAATACCAGTGAACATCGAAACACCCCACGGATTGCGACCCAGCAACCAGTCGATTTGGTTGGCGGCGAATTCCGCATAGCGTCGATCACGAGTCATTCGCTGGTAGAGCAGGATCTGAGTCGCAAGCGCAACCATCAGATTGTTCGAACACCAGATGAACGGCACACCGACACGGTACGGATTCGACTCTCCCTGCCTGACCGTCCGCTGAAGTCCCTCGCGATAGAACGCCGCGAGTTGTTGCTTCGTGCGACCATCGACGAGATCGTAAAGCCGGAAGTGACCCACGTTCATGAACGGATAGTATTGATAGTGACCGGCCTCCTGCTTGCCCATCCACGAGTCGCTGCCCGCCAGCAACGCGTAACGTTTGGCGTCGCGCAGATAACGCTGGTCGCGCGTCGCGCGAAAGAGTTCCGCAGCGCCCCACTCCATATCATCGGCCCACGTTGTTTCCGCATAACGATAAGGCGCGCCGTACGAATTACCCTGTTGCACGCCTTCCTGCTGCTGGCCCAAGTCGTAAACTTCCCTGCCTGCTTGAAGCAGTCTTCGCGCAAACGGTTCCAGGTCATGGAATCTGTTGAATACCTGATAGCCCAACGCCATCGCCGCAGCGTAACGTCCGGCGAGGTTTGCAACTCCGGTCGATTCGCTCTGGTACTGCTTCAAACCCTGCGGCTTGCCGTCGGCAAAGTAGACCACGCGATAACTACCCGGTCCCCAACCATAATCGACAGTCTCATTTTGCGGCAGACGGAAACCCTTATGATCGCGATCGTCTGCGACCTGGTGATACAGGTGGTCCGGTTTTGGATGCAAGCGGAGCATCCATTCAAGTCCCCAACGCGCTTCATCCAGGACGTCGGCCATGAAGTACGGTCCACGTTGCGGAGTATTGAACGGCTGGCCCAGATGGTTGAAACGATCGTCAAAAACCGTCCGCCAGTGTGAGGGTTCACTCTCGGCGAGTTGATACGCAAGCAGCATCTGCGCCGTTGCGTTACTCGACGTCAACAAATACTTCAGTTGATCGCCGGCGTCGTGCCACCCGCCAGA
>JAICGQ010000017.1 GCA_025923035.1 Pyrinomonadaceae bacterium
TGCTTCGCAAGGCGGCCGAAGAGGCTGCTCGGGCCTGGGCTTTCCCACCCTCAACCTTCGGCGGCAAACCTGTGCGCTTCGCCGGGTATATCGACTTCGATTTTAAGCTGTAGAACTGGTTCAGAGTTCAAGAGTTCAAGCGGCTTTGCACGGGGATTCACTTTTGCACGATGAATACCCCTCTTGCACGATGAATCACGCCGCCTCACTTGTGAACTCAGGCGCGATACCTAACTCGTAAACGCTCTGAATTATCACGCAGAGATTATGACAGAGAACCTTGCAGAGTGCTTCGTTAATCTGCGCGGTTTCCGTCTTACTCCGCAACCGCTCGCCAAACTTCGCTTTAATCATGCTGAACGTCGTCTCGACATTGGAACGCTTGTGATAGTGCGTTAAAAATTCTTCGCGCTTGAAGCTGTAGTAGTGAAACATGCGTTTCCAAAGTTCTGTGCCGCGCTTGCCTGTCACGTTCGTCTTGAACGGCATGTAAGGCGTTGCGCCGTGGTCTACAACCGCTTGCAGATTATCGTAACTGATATAGCCCTTGTCGGCACTAACTTCTTGCATCTTGAATCCGGCCTGTGCGGTTTGTGCAAGCAACGGTTTCAAATACGGAGCATCGTGGGTTCGTGCGCTAGTCAATTCGACGCCCGTTACTATGTGTGTTCGCACTCCGCAAACAAGGTGCATCTTGATCCATTCATGCCAGTCTTCGTTATTGCCATATTTCACATCAAACCAGCGTACAAAACGCGTAGTTGAGAAACCGGAGCTATCAACCGCAAAGTCTGTCTCAATTGACTTGAGGGGCAATGCGCTCTCAGTAATCAAGTATTTCAGATAAGGCGTGAGTGACTCCATTTGCAAATAATCGAAGATGGAATTGAACGACGGGAGTTTGGAAACGTAGCCCTTTGCGAGCGCATCGCGCATGTCACTCGCGAAACGTCGGGCGCTCATATTGGAGTAGACTTTGAACGCTACTGAAAATAGAACGTCCGCGAGCGGCAGTCGCTGCCCGCCCCGCTTCGCTTTTGGATCGGTTCTTCAATCTTCGAACACAGTTCATAAAGGAACGCGAGAAAGTGTGATTTCTCAGTGGTCTGCGCTTGATTGTATGCGCTCCACGATTGCGTGTATTTCTTCTTTACTGTGACCGTCTCTGTGACGGTCTGTGTCTGACCGTCATTCGAGACTCTAACTTCGCGCTGCAATATGATCTCAACTGCGAGGACGTGTTTGCATCGCGCCTGCCTGAATTCAAAATCAGGGCAATTGCAACTCGGAGATTCAGGATCGGCATTGACTGTGTAGGTCTTTGGCCCTGACTGACTAGGAACGATCCAAGTGTTGTTTGGTTTGCGGACTAGCTGTGTATGGGTAGCGATTGCGAGTGCTTTGCTTTCACGTTCACTGAGTTGACCGCCGCTTGAGGTGTTGCTTGCTTACGCTCGGCTCGCGGGTGTATCAATGGAGACACTTGTGGATGACAAGCTGAACCTTTCAAACTGACTCTTGCACGAAAAGTCTGTTGGTTGCACCAAAAAGTCGGGCGGTTTGAGAGACTATTGGTGCAAAGCCCTTACAGGCGAAACGGTTTAGTATTGAGCATCTACTGACAAAACTGTATTCCGCTACGATTCATGCAGTCTGAGTAGTTGAGGAAATCGGTTAGTGGGTCAAATACCAAACACCCACTTGCCCGCTGTTGCGCTGTGGGACAGAAATCAGGTGTCGCTGGAATTGAGCCGATGCAGGAGTAGTGCATCATGTCAGCCGTAAATTTACAGTTATCAGGGTACGGGTCGTTTACACAAGACAAGATGTGCAGATCATATTGCTGATCGCAAAAAGCGAATGTGAAATTGTAGGCGTTCCCCGTAGGAGAGGGCACCGACAAAAACAGCAAGCAAATAATGAGGAGAATTAACATTCGCGTTAGTTTCATAATTACCTCCTAAGGCGCAGATTTGAGTGGCAGGATTTGAGCAGGCAGGAGCATATATTTGGATACGGGCGGGAGTCAAACATTATTATCATTAAACCTGGACTTGGGGACTAAATGTCTCAAAGTTCGGTTCAGGAAACTGGCGCATCAATGCTGAAGACATTGCCCGTGGATGATAAACCTATGGGATAACTAGATTCATCGTGCAGAATTGACGTTTGCACGGTGAATCACCCTTGCGAGCTATTCCTCGTGCAAAGCCAGTTCAAGCTTTAGCTTGCTCCTGAGATGCAGCCTAAAGGCTGAACTCTGAACTTCTCCCAAGCCGCTGCCTCTAATCTTGACTTAAAAGTAAGGTATCGCTTAAGATGCTTCAGATTAATAGTTTAGGCGCGCGATGAAGATATCAGCTCAAGAAGAATATGGCCTGCGCTGCTTGTTGCAATTAGCGCGCGCGGAAGGCATGGGCGAGTCGTTGACGCTGTCGCAACTGTCGCGGCTTGAAGGGATATCGACAGCCAACGCCGGCAAGCTGATGTGGATTTTGAGCAAGGCCGGACTGGTTCAATCAACGCGCGGCACGAAGGGCGGCTATTCGCTCGCGCGGCCTGCATCCGAAATCCGCTTGAACCGGGTGATACGGGTGCTGGAAGGTGAGCCGGCCGAGTCGCATTGCAAGAGCTACGCAGGAGTGCTCGACGCATGCGTTCACACGGGCGACTGCGGCATTCGACCAGTGATTGTCGAGTTGCACCAGATTGTCGACAACGCGCTCGCGGACATCACGCTGTCGCAGTTGTTGGGAACGGAAGCCAATGTCGACGCGGCGTTGCATCAGATTCAGGGCATAAGGCCGAAGGATAATCGGGTTTAGAAGAAACTAATGAGTACAGCAGAACTCTTAAGTAAACAGGAATATAAATACGGCTTCGTAACCGACATCGAGTCGGACATGATTCCACGCGGGATAAACGAAGACACGATCCGTTTGATCGTGGAGAAGAAGAACGAGCCCGAGTGGATGCTGGAATTTCGTCTGAAAGCTTTCCGGCACTGGTTGACGATGACGGAGCCGAAGCACTGGCCCAATCTCAAATACCCTGAGATCGATTACCAGAGCATCATCTATTACAGCGCGCCGAAACAGAAAGCTACAAAGGCGAGTCTTGATGAAGTCGATCCCGAGCTGCTCCGCACGTTCGAGAAACTCGGCATTCCGTTAACTGAGCAGAAGCAGTTGGCGGGTGTTGCCGTCGACGCTGTTTTCGATTCAGTCTCGGTTGCGACAACTTATAAAGAGAAGCTGAAGAAGCACGGAGTGATCTTCTGTTCGTTCACAGAAGCGATCAGGGATTATCCGGAACTCGTCAAAAAGTATCTCGGATCTGTCGTGCCGACTAACGACAACTTCTTCGCGGCGTTGAATAGCGCAGTTTTCTCGGATGGAAGTTTCTGTTTCATTCCGAAAGGCGTTCGCTGCCCGATGGAGTTATCGACTTACTTCCGCATCAACAATGCGGAGTCGGGGCAGTTTGAGCGCACGTTGATTGTTGCGGAAGAGGGGTCATACGTTTCATACCTCGAAGGATGCACGGCGCCGAAGTTTGACAAGAACCAGCTTCACGCCGCGGTCGTCGAACTGGTAGCGCTTGACGATGCACAGATCAAATACTCGACAGTGCAGAACTGGTACGCCGGTGATGAGGAAGGACGCGGCGGTATCTACAACTTCGTCACCAAGCGAGGCAAGTGTGCCGGAAAGAACTCGAAGATCTCCTGGACGCAAGTCGAGACTGGATCGGCGATAACGTGGAAATATCCGTCGTGCATTCTCGCGGGCGACAACTCGATTGGTGAGTTTTACTCCGTGGCGTTGACGAATCATGCGCAACAGGCTGACACCGGAACGAAGATGATTCACCTTGGCAGGAACACTCGTTCGACGATCATCTCGAAGGGCATTGCCGCCGGGAAATCGAATAACAGTTATCGCGGCCTGGTGAAGGTGATGCCGAAGGCCGAGGGCGCGCGCAACTACACGCAGTGTGATTCGATGCTGATCGGCTCGACCTGCGGCGCGAATACTTTCCCGTACATCGAGGTGATGAACAACACCTCGAGTGTGGAGCACGAGGCGTCTACTTCGAAGATTAGTGAAGAACAACTGTTTTATTTGCAGCAGCGAGGTATCTCCCAGGAAGACGCTGTGTCGCTGATTATCAATGGTTTCTGTAAGGACGTTTTTCTGCAGTTGCCGATGGAGTTTGCCGTTGAGGCACAGAGGTTACTGGGTCTGAAGCTAGAGGGTAGTGTGGGGTAGAAACCACGGATAACACCGATTGACTTAAAACGCTTAATACGGATCAGACGAATGTTAGAAATTAAGAATTTGCACGCAGGGATTGATGGTAACGAAATACTCAAAGGCATCAACCTGACAGTCAACAAGGGCGAGATTCACGCCATCATGGGACCAAATGGTTCCGGCAAGTCCACACTCGCGAAGGTCCTGGCAGGACATCCGCAGTATGAAGTCACTGCAGGCGAGATCCTTTACGAAGGTCGCAATCTTTTGGACATGTCCCCGGACGAACGCGCGCGCGCAGGCGTGTTTATGGCGTTTCAATATCCCATCGAAGTGCCGGGCGTCTCGAATGCTCAGTTTCTGCGTTTGGCTTACAACGAAAAGCGCAAGCACCTCGGCGAGGAAGAACTCGATCCGCTTGAATTCAAAGATTTGTTGAAGGAGCGCGCGAAAGTTGTCGAGATGGACGCAAGCTTCATGAGCCGTTCGGTGAACGAAGGTTTTTCAGGCGGCGAAAAGAAGCGCAACGAGATACTCCAGATGGCAGTGCTCGAACCCAAGCTCGCCGTGTTGGATGAAACAGATTCAGGATTGGACATCGATGCGCTTCGCGTCGTGGCCGGCGGCGTCAATCAATTGTTGACACCCAACAACGCCATCATCGTCGTCACACACTATCAGCGTTTATTGAACTACATCGTTCCTGATTTTGTGCACGTGCTCGCGGGTGGGCGTATCGCCAGGGAAGGCGGCAAGGAGTTGGCGCTCGAACTCGAATCGAAAGGTTACGACTGGATCGTCAAGACGCCCGAACAGAGCGGACAAGGAGCGGTGGCGCCGAAGTAGGAATGGTTACTGAACTCGTTAAATCAGAAAACAGTTATCAAACAGCGTTTCGCACTGTGCGTGAACTCTCGCCAACAGTTGCGTGGCTCGAGCTTGTGCGCAGCAGCGCGATGGACCGTTTCGAGCAGTTGGGTTTCCCTTCGGTTCGCGATGAGGAATGGAAGTACACGAACCTGACTTCGCTGGCGAAGGAGAACTTTACTCCTGCGATCAGCGGCGGCGAGATCGCGGTTGCCGACGTCAGTCGTTTCGCATATCGCGAAACCGCGGGCGCGCACCTTGTAGTCGTCAATGGCTTTTTGCGCGAGGACTTATCCGTCACGACCGGCCTTGAGAACGTTGTTGCGACCAATCTGTTCAGCGCGGCGACTGACGCGCGCTACAACAAGCTTATTCGCAAGTACCTCGCGCGCAACGCCGGCTATCACAACAACGGCTTGACGGCTCTGAATACAGCCTTCATTCAGTCGGGTGTTTTTCTGTGGATTCCGAAGGACGTGAAGCTCCAAACGCCTTTGCAGATCACGTTCGTCGCCGATGCTGAGAACAGCGCGAATTTTCCAAGACTTCTTGTCGTCGGTGAGGAGAATAGTTCAGCGACGATCATTGAGAGCTTTGTCTCGAGCGGCGAGACACGGTATTTCACCAACGCGATCACGGAGGTTATTCTCAGGGACGGTGGTCAACTGGAGCACTATCGTCTGCAGCGCGAAAGCAATAACGCGTTCCACATCTCGACAACTTCAGCCGAGCTTGGACGAGCGAGCCGTTACGATACGACTTCGATTAACCTCGGCGCACAACTGTCGCGTCACGATATCTCGGTAGTGCTGGATCACGAAGGTGCAGAGACTTCCGTAGACGGTCTTTACATGGTTGGATCGGATCAACACTCGGACACGCATTCGGTAATCGACCACAAGCAGCCGCATTGCAACAGTCATCAGCTTTACAAAGGCATTCTCGACGGCAATGGGCGGGCCGTGTTCAACGGCAAGATATTCGTTCGTGAAGGCGCGCAGAAAACCGATGCGATGCAGACTAATAAGAACCTTTTACTGTCTAACAAGGCTCGCGTCGATACGAAGCCGCAGTTGGAGATTTACGCGGACGACGTGAAATGCGCGCACGGTGCGGCAGTGGGCCAGATCGATCCTGAGGAACTGTTTTACCTTGAAACGCGCGGCATCGGTCCGGAGCTGGGACGTAGTCTGCTGACTTATGGTTTTGCGGAAGAAGTAATCGAGAAGATCAAAATCGACTCGATCAGGGCGCAGTTGGACGAGATAGTACTTCGTCAGTTGCACACATCGCTGTAGCTGGTGACAGGATTTTCAAGATGGCATCAACAACTTTGGAATCACCGGTTTCAACCGCGTGGGATGTCGAGTGCATTCGCCGCGACTTCCCTGTGCTGCAGCAAACCGTAAACGGCAAGCCGCTTATCTATCTCGACAACTCCGCTTCTTCGCAGGTTCCACAAGTAGTTATCGATCGCGGCAGCGTCTACCTCGAACAAGAGCACTCAAACATCCATCGCGGCGTTCACTACCTGAGCCAGAAAGCAACGACGGCTTACGAAGGCGCGCGCGAAAAGGTGAAGCGGTTCATCAACGCACGCGAATCGCGTGAGTGCATCTTCGTGCGCGGTGCTACCGAGGGCATCAATCTCGTGATGTACGGTTACGGGCGCAAGTTCATCGGCGCCGGCGACGAGATCATCATCTCAGCAATGGAACATCACGCCAACATCGTTCCCTGGCAGATGCTCTGCGAGGAAAAAGGAGCGCGTCTGCGCGTTATCCCGATGAACGACGCGGGCGAGTTACTGCTCGATGAGTACGATGGCCTGCTGAATGAGCGCACAAAGCTTGTGGCCGTGATGCACGTCTCCAACGCGCTCGGCACGATCAATCCCATCAAGGAGATGATCGCGCAGGCCCACAAGTACGGAGTGCCGGTCCTGATCGATGGTGCTCAGGCCGCGCCGCACATGCCGGTTGACGTGCAGGATCTCGATTGTGATTTCTACGTCTTCTCGGGACACAAGATGTACGCGCCGACGGGCAGCGGCGTCGTTTATGGCAAGGCGGAACTGCTCGAAAAGATGAACCCGTTTCAGGGTGGCGGCGACATGATCAAGACCGTCACGTTTGAGAAGACCACTTACGCCGATCTGCCGAACAGGTTTGAGGCGGGCACTCCCGCAATTGCATCGCAGATCGGTCTCGGTGCTGCGATTGATTATCTGGACAGTATCGGCAGGGAAAGCGCGGCTGCTTACGAAGCGGAGTTGCTGCGCTACGCGACTGAGCGCGTTTCGGCGATCGAAGGCGTGCGGATTATCGGCACCGCGAAGAACAAGGCAAGCGTGCTTTCATTCGTGATTGACGACATCCACCCGCACGACATCGGCACGATCCTGGACCAGGAAGGCATCGCTGTTCGCGCCGGTCACCACTGCGCGCAACCTGTGATGCAACGATTCAAAGTGCCGGCGACTGCGCGCGCGTCGTTCTCCTTCTACAACACGAAGGAAGAGATCGATGTGCTCGCGCGAACGATTGAACGAGTGATTGAGATATTTAGCTAATTGCCGATTGCCGATTGCCAATTTGTGAAGTTGGCGTTCAGTAATCGGCAATTGGCAATTGGAAATCGGCAATGATCAATGTCAGAACTAAGCGAACTCTACCAGCAGGTTATTCTCGACCACAACAAGAAGCCGCGAAACTTTCGCAAGCTCGAAACTGCTAACTACACCGCGGAAGGCTACAACCCACTCTGCGGTGACCACCTGACCGTTTACCTGAATCTCGAGGACGATTTAGTGAGAGAAGTCGGGTTCGAAGGTTCGGGCTGCGCGATCTCGAAAGCGGCGGCCAGCATGATGACCCAGGCGATTAAAGGTAAGAGCAAGGAACAAGCTGAAAACCTGTTCAAAGAATTTCATTCGATGGTCACTGGCGAGCTCGATGCAGAGACAGAGGAAAACAGTCTGGGTAATCTGAAGATCTTCGCGGGTGTGCGCGAGTTTCCGGTGCGTGTGAAGTGTGCGACCTTACCATGGCACACGATGCACGCCGCACTTAACCAACAGGAACAAGTTTCTACGGAATAGTTTTTCCCGCAAAGGCGCAAAGGCAAGAGAAGGCGCAAAGACTATAAATCTTTGCGCCTCCTCTTGTCTTTGCGCCTTTGCGGGAAACTCTTCCAGGAACCGGGAAGGGTAGCGACCGGGTCGTGCACAGGTTCAATCGAGCCGAAAGGTTGACCCTGCGCACCGATCCGGTCGCTGCCGTTCCCGGTTCCTCTTAATTAACTATCGCCGCGCTCGCGCTTTCAACATTTCCGGCGCTACGGTTAGTTCTGTCGTAGTGGTACCAACCAATACTCCTTCGATGTAGGCCTCCAGGATTAGCGTATACGAACCAGTACATGCAGTATTCGGAACGTGGAACTGAACGTTCGCGGTTCGCGTGGCCTCGCCGTTGATCTGAAATGGTCCAATGATATCGATCAGGGCGCTTGCACACGGGCCAACGTACCTGGTGACGAACGAGACGTTCAGTCGTTGGGTAGTGTTGTTCGTGTACACGATCTCCAACTTCGCTAGCCTGCCGGCTTTGACTATGGTTGGCGAGACGCTGAGCGAGAACGTCAAGCGTCCATCATTCACGGTGAACGTCGTAGTCGCAGTGCTTGTATTGCCGGAAGCATCGGTCGCCGTGACGGTGATCGTGTGTGTGCCGATTCCAACCACGGTGCCTGCAAGTGGGCTCTGCGTTACCGTCACCGGTCCGCAGTTATCACTCGCAATCGTTCCTGCAAGCACGTCGGGGATTAATGCCTGGCCGCTCAGGTTTGCATTCACACTCGTAGGCGGCGGGGCAGTTAGTGTCGGGGCTGTGTTATCGATGACTGTGACTGTTTGACTGGCCGATGTTGAATTACCGGCATCATCAGTCGCAGTGTAGGTGATGGTTGTAGTTCCAACCGGGAAGACGTTTCCTGCCGGAACACTGCTGCGAGTGATGCTTACGCTTCCCGCATTGTCGGATGCTGTCGCAGTACCGAGTTGCGCTTCGGAAACCATCGCTCCACATATCGTTGAGCCATCGCCTGTATTTACAGTCACGTTGTCTGGCGCGGTGATCGTCGGCGCAACGGTGTCATTCACGGTGATCGAGACAGTCGCTGCCGCACTGGTCAATGCCGGCGCGGTGTCGTCGCCTGAATCTCTCACAGTGAATTCGAAACTATCCGGGCCGCTGTAGTTCGCGTCCGGCGTGTAGATCAAATTGGCGCCCGAGCCTGACAGAGTTCCATGCGCAGGACTGGCGGTTACTTCGAAGAGCAGGTTCGCAGTCTCGAGATCACTGCCCGTTAAAGTTATCGCCACCGGCGTGTTGCTGTCAGTTGTTACCGACTGACTGTTTGCCGTTGGCATATCGTTGACGGCATTGATGGTGATGTTCACGGTCGAAGTGTTCGAATCGTGGTTCCCATCGTTGACCTTGAACGTGAAACTATCAGAGCCATGGAAGTCCTGTGCAGGCGTGTAGGTGAAAGTCGGCCCACTTCCTGACAGCACGCCGTTGCTCGGCTGGCTAACGATTGTGTAAGTGAACGACGCATTGAGCACCGGACTGACAGCATTCAACATGATCTCAGCCGGAACGTCCTCCGCCGTGCTCGCAAACTGATTCTCCGTTGCGGGCGGATTGTTCCCGTCAGTGCCTGCCTCGATCGAGGTCTCGATAATGTCGGGCACGTTGGCAAAGAAATCGTAGCCGGTGAGAGTTTCAACCGCGTCAACCGTCGTGAGATATGCATGCCAATCGCTGTTGATGCTGTTTTGATTCGGCATGATCACTGCGATGGTCTTCGTTCCCGCATCCACGCGTGAAAGATCGTTCTCGCCTCGCGGCAGAATCAGCGCGACTTTCCAGGTGTAAGCCGGAACAGTTACCTGACCGTTCGCGATCGTCGTAGCTGGTCCATTGTCACCCGAACCACCAACACCCGCCGGACCTGCCACGACGTAGATCTCATTCGCCGGCAGCAGCGTGCGCAGGAAGTTCTCGAGATCGGCCCACGGACCCTGATTGTTGTCCGGAGCCTGCGGCACCATATTCGTCATCAGGAACGTTTCCTGATTGAGAGGTATCGACGCCGGATTATCGCGATCCGCGTTCGGTGTCATGTGACCGCGATCGAAACCCGAAGCGAAATAATCCGTCGACTGCACGCGGTACCAATCCGGCGCAACCGCAGGGTCAGCGCGGAACGTGTCCGTTCGCGGCAGACTTCCGGTCCACTCAGTCTGCAGGTGCCAACTGACCCAATTCGGCGTTCCCTTGTCTCTGTTGTACGAGAGCGCGAAGGATGGCTTTTCCATCAGATAGTTGTTGGCCTGCTGGAGATCAACCATCGCGTTGGACGGGTTACCGAATGCAAGGTGGACGCTGGGCGGATGGGGCGCCGGCGCACCAGCGGCAACGACCGTAAACGTCCATGAGTGATCGGCGAAGAGCGTGTCCGTGTCGGGCGAACTATCGTCGAGATCCTGATCGTGCACGTTGGCATGAAAGATCGTGACGGTGCACTCTTCGCCAAATTGGAAGCCGGTGTTCGGCGTGATGTGATAACCCTTCGAACCGTTGTAAGAAGCAACGGTGGCGCTATTGTGCTGGCCTGAGTTGTTGCAAGTGATGTCGAACCAGTTTCCAACCACGTCGACTGGTTCACTGAAATCGACGGTAACTGTTGCGTCAAATGGCGCGTTGAAGCCATTGGTAATCGGTTCAGTTCCGGCGACCCATGGTCCAAGTTCCACGATCGGCGCGGTGCGACGCGGATTCGCCGCCGCAGTTTGAAAGTCATCACCGTTTTGGTTCGTATCCTGCGCGCCATTCAGCTTTCTGAACAACGCATTCGTGTTGCTCGGCGCGGGCGCACGCGTCGCTCCTTCAAAGCAACTCGCACTCGAGCCGTATCCGACGAAATCGACGATGTCAGGATCTGAACCGTTTGGACAACTGCCTGACAGTGAAACGGCGTTGCTGACGAGCGCGACCTTGCCTGTCGTTGCGCTCATGTTGATGTCGCCTGAAATGTTCGCACTCACCGGCAGCGCAGAACCGTTTGCACCACCCGATGCGAGCGAGACGAGGAAATACTCACCTGGAGCAATCGTGCCGCCCAAAGGTTGTTTGTTGGTCCAACTCGTACCGGCAGCCGAAGCATATTGCAGTGACCAGCCTGAGAGGTTGAACGAGATTCCAGTCGGGTTGTAGATCTCGATGTAGTCGTTTGTAAAAGTCGCTCCGGTGTTGCCGCCACCACCGTAAAGCTGGCTGATGACGAGGTGGTCCACCGGCGGAACTGGCTGCTGAACAGTCAAACTGATCGAGCCGCTGCCGGAACGCAATTGAGTGTCGCTAATCGAGAAGGGCAGCGACTTCACTCCGGGCGTTGTGAGCAACGCCACTGTCGCAACGTATGTGAAAACGTTGTCCCCGCCGACTGCATCGCCGCCATTGACACCGTCGTCGAAGAATTGCTGGTTAGCGGAACCACCAATCGACGAAAGATCCGCGTTGACTGCCAGATCGGTGCTCGTCGGATTTTCTCCGGGTGTGACCGTTACGGTCAGCGTTGAGGCTTCACCCGGTAATACGGAGTTGGGATTTGCAGCGCCGGTACCAGCCGGATCAGTAGAAACATCTCCTCCGATTCCTAAAATCGAGATGTTGTCGATGGCGAGAGCTTGAGCGTTCGTGGTGGTCGATCCGGAAATAACTGAATAATTCCATGCGAGAAAGATGTTGGCGCCGTTTGGGACGGACACATTAATGGTCTTGTTCGTTACCGAGGCGGTCGCGCCAGGCGCCGTCGCGAATCCGGTGTTGTCTGCATCGGGTGCGAAACTCGTGAAGAAGTCTGGTCCTGCGTTGGTCCATGCCGAGCCATCGAGCGAATAAAACAGTTGATAACGAAAGCCGGCGGGATTCGAACCGTTTCGATATTTCTCTACGTCGTAAGAGATAAGCAAGCCGGTGAGAGCACTGCCGGTGTTGTTGACGAACTGGCCGTAGAGATTGCCGCTCATCGTTGCCGTTCCCGACGAGATGAATCCGGCTGCGCGATCGGCATCGCCTAACGTGGAAGTTCCGGCACCAAAGTTGTAACTACCGTTTGCGGCAGTGGTCGAAACGTTTGCGCCGCCGACGCGATTAGTCTGAGTGCTTGCGGCACTAAAAACGCCGAGTGTTCTGACCGCTGAGACTGTGTCCTGACGAAAGTCTGCCGGCAGTATTGAGGGCGCCGGATTCGTCAACGGAATACCCATGCTCGCGAAGTTTTGGGTATATGGAACGGAAGTTGAAAGAGAGATCGCTGCGAACGCGACATACACTGACGCCAACGCGATCAGTATTACAGTCGCTACTAAACGCCACGTTCTTATGGGTGATGGTCCAGTGGTTTTCTTCTGGCGAGTTCTTCGCAGCGGCAGTCGACTTTGGCGGTCGAACATATGGGTATCCTCCCAATAACAATCGTGACTTTCGTCGCACTTTGGAGAGGTATACCGGTCGAGATAGCGTGGCCGGTAAGGGCCGATTCATGCTTTTACCAGTTCTTCTGAGAGCGGGTCAATAACGAAAAACGCCTTTATTTCGCGGATGACAGGATTCTAGTCAAGGTGACAAACTTCGGTCACATAGGCAGATCGAGATCGGTCTTTTTGCGGCAGGAAATTAGAAAAAATAATCCACAGATTGCACAGATATATAGATCGATCTGTGTAATCTGTGGATCGATTTACTACCCTATTCTCACTTCACCTGGAACTGCACTGAGTGCTGTACCGGATCGGCTCCGGCGGTGAAGTAGAGATTGTAGACTCCTGTGCTGAGTCCAGTGGTCCTAAGATTAAGAATGTAGGAGCCGTTGTCGAACCGGAAGTTGTTATCCGGATTCGCCTCTCCCGGAGTTATGACGTCGCCAGAAGCGGACGTCGAGATCTGCTGCACGTTAAGTGCCTGGAGAACGATATCCGCTGACGACACATTGTTGCCATTCGCATCGCAGAGCTGAAGCTTGATCGGATACGTTGCTCCACTCTTCACTGCCTTCGTTGGATCGTACAGCAGGCAGATGTTGAAGGTGACTGACAATGTTGCCGTGTCGGTGCTTGGCGCAATCAAAGTTCCGCCACTGAACTCTCCAGTGATCGTGAGAGCCTGCGGCGTCGTTCCACCAGGCAAGGTGTAGTTCGCCGTTGCCACTCCACCTGAAACATTTCCTACCACAGGTGAACCAACAACCGCGTTTGCGGCGTTGCGAACGGTGAACGTCACTGTGCCTTCATTCACGGTTCCCGCGGCAGTTGTCACACTTGCGCTCAGCACCACCGTTTGATTGGACGGGCTGAACACAGCCGTTGCATCAGACACTGTCGTCGTAGTCGCAGCCGCAGGGAACTTGAAGTACCCGACCGGCATGTCGTGATCGGAGTTGCGCTCAGGCCGTGTGGCGTTGGTAGCGAACAGCGATCCTGGCGCCTCCGGAAAATCAGTGTTGTTGCGCGCAATGTGGTAACGCGTCAGGAACGAATTAGCCACGGTGTTGATGATGAAGTGGTCGATCGCCTGCGGCGTTCCTTCAAAGATGAAGCTGTAACGCTGATCGGCAGGCAGCGTGTCCGTCAGGTTAATGAGATCCGGACTGACGAGGTCGGGACTTTCGTCAACCACCATCTGATCGTCTGCTGTTGGCTTACCTTTGATCGTGGCGACGGGATCGGTGTAGCCATCGTTGAACTGGTAAGCGTTGTAGTCGCCGATCGAAAGAAGTGGAGTGCCCGGATTGTCTGTTTGCAGATCCTGAAGCAGGTCTGCAAGAAATTCAGCCTGCGCCTTGCGCTTGGCGCGCACTCGTGGGCCATCTCCGCCGACCAGTTCGATATCGATGAACGACCGCAGGTGATTCACGATCACAATCACCGGCCGCGGGTTAAGCGTCGCCGCATCAACGGTCGCTCGCAACACGAGTGGCGGACGATCGTTGAGAAGTGCGGGATTGCCATCCGGATCGATGAACGTATTGCAAGTTGCAGCGGTACCAGTGCAACCGGCACGTTCGATTTGCGTGACACTGTCGATCTGCACGCGAGACGTCTTTACGAGGAATCCGACATCCTGATCCGCATCCTCACTCGCGCCATCAGCTTCGACCAGCCGTGCCTCATAGGCAACTCCGGAGATCGCTTGAATTTCGGCTGCAAGAGCTTGCAGGTCAGCGAGGTCGAAGATCTCGATCGTGCCGATGATGTCGGGCAGGTGAAGCACGTCGCGAATCGCGAGCGCCGCCTTTTGGCGCTGCGTTGCGTTGTTGTTGAAGTTCTCGATGTTGAAACCGGCAATAGTTAACTCGCCCGCTGCCGGCGTCGGCACCGGAACCGCACTCATGTTTGCCGACGCGGAAGGCGCCGTTTCAGGCAGCACCTTGTAGTCGCCAAACGTAAAGTCGAGTGGGCCGGTGATGTTCGTGAGCGTCACGTTCGATGTTACAGAGAAGACAGTTGAGCCAAACAGGCCGTCGCTGTCGATCATGATGCGCTCGGGATTCTCATCCCATCGCGGAATGCAGCAATCGACCATGCCTGAAGTTGGATCCGGCGGAACCGGCAACGAGATCTCGATTCCGGGCTCGCGCATCGGTCGTGCAACGCCTTCGAGCACCGTGAACGTTTCACCGAATTGGTTTGTCGGCGCAACAGACACGACGGTGTCAGCATGCATCCGCATCCCTTCAAAACGCTCGAGCTGATCGGTCGGCCCTGCCGGGTTGAGAATCGTCATAGTTAGCACGATCGGCGCCGGCAGTGGATTTCCGCTCGAGGTTATAAACACTTTGCACGGCGAACTGGCGATTTGTGTAAGAGTGAAAAACTCAGTCGCCGTTCCACTAACTGTCACAGCATCGCCTACAGCTACCGCGGGTGTACTCGAAGTGAAAACGAATATCCCTTCAGACGTATTTGGATCAGGGTCGACGGACGCATCGGCTTCCTGCATGAAGAAGCCGTTTGACTTACGACCGGTGACGATTCCCGAACTGATAACACCTTGACCATTAAACGGCGAAACAGTTCCGCTGCCTTGAATGTCATGAATCGCAGCCACTACCGGCGAGGCCGGACAGGCGTTCGGTGCATCCGGAGTTGGAGTTCCTGTTGAATAGCCGCAGGTGTTGCGTGCTCCGCCGTCACCATTGGGGCAGCGGCCGATGGAATTGTTGGCGCTGTCACCCGTTGCGCTTTCGTTTACCTGGGGCTGGCCCATATTCAAAAGCGGCAATAACCCCGGATCGTCCGCTTGACCCGTGCCATAGACCACGGCATCACGCAGGTTTACAGCCGTGACAGGAGTGCCGTTAGGAAAGTCGGTATTGTTGGCTGCGTAGAGCGCGACTGCATCGGCGCCGTTCTGCAAAAGACCATTTCCGAATATCAGGTCCTCGTTGGCAAGTCCGCTATTACCCAGCACGAAGTATCCGTTTGCGTCTGTGGTTCGTCCATCGAGATCAAACGCAGCGTACGACACGTCGCCGTTGCCGTTATAGAAGACGACGACTAAACCATCGAGTGGCGTGTTACCAACACCACCATCGTACAGTTCGACAAACTCAGCGACGTCAGTGCCCGGCGTATCTGAATCTATTTCGTTGATGATCACGTTGTTCGCCACTGGCGAAGGTGATGGCGTCGGAGACGGGCTCGGAGTAGGTGTTGGGGTTGGCGTTGGAGTCGGACTCGGTGCAACGCAGCCAGTCGTCGAGTTCTGCGGATCGCTTGGCGTAATTAGCTGGAAGTCGTTGGCGTTGTTATCGGTGTCAGTGTCGCTTCCAAGCGCACCGCCTGGCTTTCGCTCGTAGCCACGATCCAGGTTGGTGCTACCGAGATTCGCCAGCGGCGTGCCTTCTTTGAAGGCTGAGCCCGCGCTCATCCCAACCTGGTCCACGATTGTGTTATCAGGAAGCGTCACTGCAAGGCCGCCGTCATCTGTAATGCCGACCCCGTAGGTTTGATCCCCTGGTACTGCACCGCTGTATGGCCCAGCGGTGGTGGAGGCGTTAGTCAGGAGATAATGACAACCAGGCTGGAGCACTACTCCCGCAGTGATAGTTGCTCTATCAGAGACGGTACCGCTGGAGTTTGAACCTCTGATTTTCCAACCGCCGATCGTCACCGGAACTGCGGAAAGATTATAGAGTTCAACAAACTCGTCATTGCCGCCATTAGGCCCGCGCACGCGGAACTCGCTGATCACGACGTTTGTTGAAACCGCCTGAACGCGAGACGAAAAATCCAGGAAGAAAGCAAACGCGAAAACCGCAAGAATTACGATTGCAGAAGTAGCGAACACACGGAACGCCCGTGTCGGGTGAAGGGGGCTCTTAACACGCATAAATTACCTCACAAGAAATTGAAAACACCTAAACTCCACATTATTTGCGAGGAATACCGGAGAACACACTGAGGCCGGCAGGGAAAAATGTTTGAGCCTTGTACCAGTTCTGGAATGTAGGGTCAAGGCGGCAGACGCCACAAGTAGCGCGTCAGTTTGATTGTGCTCCTCTTTGGAGTGCGGCCGCCGCACTCCAGGGAGGGGCATAATCTTCTGATCCGTGTTCATCCGTGTTCATCTGTGGCCGGACTATAGTGCATAATGCCTGTCACGGAGGACTCCCTTTTACTTTGCTTATCCAGTCGATCGAACTGCGCGAAATACGCCTGCCTCTCGTCCACTTCTTTGAAACAAGCTTCGGTCGCACAACTGAACGACGCATTGTGCTGGCGCGTCTGACTGACGAGAACGGCGTCGAAGGCTGGGGAGAATGCACCGCCGGCGAAGGGCCGTTTTATAGCGATGAATGGACTGATACAGCGTGGGCGACGTTGCATGAATTTCTCGCGCCGATGGTTTTGGGACAACAGATCGAAAGCGCTGCTCATGTGTTCTCTTTAATGAGACCTGTGCGCGGTCATCGCATGGCCAAAGCCACTATCGAAACTGCGTGTTGGGATCTTGAAGCGAAGAACGCGGGGGTTCCATTGTGGAAACATCTCGACGGTACTCGCAGCGAGATCGCGTGTGGAGTTTCCATCGGTATTCAGGACTCGCCCGAGATGCTGTTGGAAAAGATCCGCAGGGAAGTTGACGCCGGTTACCAGCGCATCAAGATCAAGATCAAACCGGGTTGGGATCTCAACATCGTCGAGCGCGTGCGCCGGGAGTTTCCTGACATACGTTTGATGGGTGATGCAAATTCAGCTTACAAACTCTCCGATGTTCCATTGTTTCAGCAACTCGATCAATTCAATCTCATGATGCTGGAGCAGCCGCTGGCCCACGACGATATATTCGACCACTCGGTACTCCAAAGGCAGATCCAAACACCCGTTTGTTTGGATGAATCAATCCACTCGGCAGAGGACGCGACTCACGCGCTCTCGATGCACTCATGCAAGATTATCAACGTGAAACTCGGCCGCGTTGGTGGGCATGCGGAAGCAAAGAGGATCGAAAAGGCGGCGCGCAACCACGAGATTCCGATCTGGTGCGGCGGCATGCTCGAATCCGGCATTGGTCGCGCTCACAACATCGCGATGTCGACACTTGCGGGCTTCACGTTGCCGGGCGATGTGTCAGCGAGCGCACGCTATTGGGAAGAGGACATTATCGAGCCCCCAGTGAGAGTTAGTCCTCGCGGTACGATCACTGCGCCCGACGCACCGGGGATCGGCTTTGCTGTTAACCTGCAGCGTATCGAAGCATTGACCGTGCGGAAGGAAATGATCAAATGAACGGGCAATTCGCACGTCAAGTTCTTGAACAGTTGCAGTCGCGGCAGGCTGAGATCGAGAAGTTTATTCGAGCGCTGGTGGAAGTTGAGTCGCCTTCAGGTGATGAAGAAGGCAGCCGCGCAGTGGTTGATTTGCTGGTCCAGGCTGCGAACAAACTCGACTGTGTCAGTGCAATCGATCGGGTTAATGTTCCCGACTTCGGACAACACGTCGTCATCAGAACGTTCCCAGAGCAGAGTGCGGCGGGACAGATCTTACTCGTTGGTCACACAGACACCGTGCATGCTCGCGGTTCGTTGAACGAACGCCCGTGGCGTCGTGAAGCCGGAAAGATCTACGGCCCGGGCATCTTCGACATGAAAGCCAATTGCGCGCTCGCGATCGAGGTGTTGCGGGCGTTGTGTGATCTGAAAGCAACCCCGGGGTGTGCAGTAACATTGGCACTGACTTGCGACGAAGAAGTTGGAAGTATGTCCGGATGGCCGTTCCTGGAGCAGATCGCAAAGTCGCACGATACGCGTTGCGCTTTTGTGATGGAACCTCCGGCGTCGGGCGGCCGGGTGAAAACCGGTCGCAAGGGCACCGGGATTTTCGCGATCAAGGTTGAGGGAAAAGCCGCGCATGCCGGGCTCGAACCTGAAAAAGGTGCGAGTGCGATACTCGAGCTCGCGCGCCAGACGGAGCAACTTCACGCGATCAACTTGTCAGGATCGGGAATTACTTTGAACGTAGGCGTGGTCCATGGCGGCACACGCTCAAACGTTGTAGCGGCACAGGCGGAAGGCGAGATCGACGTTCGCTTTTCGACAGAAGCGGAGTCGTTGGAGATCGAGCGCATACTTTCGAACCTCAGACCCATCGATGAGCGAACGAGAGTCTTCGTCTCGGGTGGAATCAACAGGCCGCCACTGGAACGCACGGCTACGGTGGTCCAACTATTCGAAAAAGCACGCGCGATCGCCGCACAGATCGATTTCGAACTTGGTGAAGCACAGGTCGGTGGCGCGTCTGATGGAAACTTCCTCGCCGCGATGGGCATTCCTGTTTTGGATGGATTGGGGATCAGTGGCGATGGCGCTCACGCCGTCCACGAGCACATTGAAGCTGACGATATTGCACGCAGGGGTGCTCTCATTGCTGGGCTTTTAACCACGGATTACACAGATTAATACGGATGTTAATCGCGACCTGGAACGTAAATTCAATCCTTGCACGCCTGCCGAGCGTGATCCGTTGGCTCGACGACGTCAAACCCGACGTGCTTTGCATGCAGGAGACAAAGTGCACGGATGATAAGTTTCCCCTACTGCTTTTTCAGGAACGTGGTTACCAGTGCCAGCTCTTTGGACAGCAGTCGTACAACGGCGTCGCCATTCTGACGCGTGATACATGCGAAACCAAATACCGCGGGTATCCCGGCGACGACGAAGCTGCGCAATCGCGACTAATCACTACAACCGTCAACGACATCAACATCGTGAATGTCTACATTCCAAATGGGCAGGCGGTCGGTTCGGAGAAGTACGCGTTCAAACTCGAATGGATGAGGCGGCTGCGCGACTTTTTTGAGACCCATTACGACCGAACCGCTCCGGTGATGTTGTGTGGCGACTTCAACGTCGCTCCCGAAGATCGTGACGTGCACGACGTTCGACTCTGGCGTGGACGCATCATGTTCAGCGAGCAGGAGCATGCAGCGTTGCAGCAGATCAAAGACTGGGGATTCACCGACGCGTTCCGGTTGCACACGGAGGAGGGCGGGAAGTTTACCTGGTGGGATTATCGTGCCGGCGCGTTTCGGCGCAACCTGGGACTGCGCATCGATCACGTCTGGATCAGCGATCCCTTAGTGCCGCGAAGCACCCGCTCGTGGATCGATATCGAACCGCGCACCTGGGAAAAGCCGTCAGATCACGCACCCGTACTTGCCGAATTTAATTGACGGCTTTTTCGCGCAAAGACTCAAAGGAAGCAAAGAAAAATCAAGGGTTTTACTTTGCTTTCTTTGCGCCTTTGCGGGGAGCTATCTCCCCAAATTAATTCGACGTCAGCTCCGCGGTCTTCTCAGTAATATCCTTCTGCGCCCACTCGTTATCGCGGCTCGCCTCGCCCGCTTTCGAGCGCTTCGCGGCTTTCATCTTCTGCACGAGATCCATGTGAGTCGAGAAGTACGGAAGGCTCTTGCCCACAATCTCCTGAACCGACGAGAAGCCTTTGTCGACCATGAACTTTTCAACGCCCGCTTTCAACTCGTCGATCATCTTCACACCTTGAAGCATCACGCCGGTGCAGATTTGAACCGTCGATGCTCCAAGCAACATAAACTCGAGTGCGTCGTGAGAGTTCTCGATGCCGCCGATGCCACTGATCGAAACTTCCTTCGGAATCGCCAGTGCGAGTTGGCTTACCATTCGCAGCGCGATGGGCCTGACGGCCTGCGCCGAGTAACCACCCGGAACACAATGTCCTTCAACCGTCGGCATCGGTCTCAACGTATCGAGGTCGACCCCGATTACCGACAAGATTGTATTGATTGCCGAGATGCCGTTAGCGCCGCCGCGGATCGCCGCCATGGCAGGCTCGCGGATGTTTGTGATGTTCGGCGTCATCTTGGCCCAGACTGGAACCTTCGCCACCTCCGTGACCCAGCTCGTCACCTCTTCGGTGAGATCCGGATGCTCACCCATCTCCGATCCCATCTTGCGTTCGGTCATGCCGTGCGGGCAGGAGAAGTTGAGTTCGAAACCATCAACGCCGGTGTCCTGGACCATGCGCGTCAACTCCTGCCAGCGACTCTTTTCATACTCCTCCATGATGGAAGCGATCAGGATGTTGTTTGGATACTCTTTCTTGATCTGTCGAAACTCATCGAGCCAAACGTCGATTGGTCGATCCGAGATCAACTCAATGTTCTCGAAACCAATGACTTCGCCAGTGGTCCTGGACCGGAGTTTTCCGTAACGCGGAACAACGTTCACGACCTTTGCGGATTCAAGGCTGACAGTCTTGGCAACAGCTCCACCCCAGCCTGCTTCGTACGATTTCGCAAGCACGCGCGCATTCGTTCCCGGCGGCCCGGAGCCGAGCAGGAACGGGTTGGGAAACTTCATGCCGTTGACAGTGATCGAGAGGTCCATAAGTTAACTCCTTAAGCAATCGGCAATGATATTCAGTCAGCTACGAGTGAGCCGTACGTATCGGGACGGCGGTCGCGGAAGAATTGCCATGTGTTACGTACTTCACGAATCTTGTCGAGATCCAGATCGGCCACGACGAGCGCGTCTTTATCGCGCGGCGCTTCCGCCACAAACTGCCCGCGCGGATCGCAGAAGTAACTCTGACCGTAAAACTCGCCGATGTCCCACGGTTGTTCGTGACCGATGCGATTGATCGCGCCGATGAAGTAACCATTCGCAACCGCATGCGCCGGTTGTTCCAGGCGCCATAGATACTCCGAGAGTCCGGCTACAGTTGCTGAAGGATTGAAAACAATTTCAGCGCCGTTCAAACCGAGTGCTCGCGCGCCTTCGGGAAAATGCCGGTCGTAACAAATGTAAACGCCGATACGCGCAAACGCCGTATCGAAACAAGGATAACCGAGATTGCCGGGCCGGAAATAAAACTTCTCCCAGAAACCGGGATTGACGTGTGGAATGTGGTTCTTCCGATACTTGCCAAGATACTTGCCATCGGCGTCGATCACGGCGGCAGTGTTGTAATAGATGCCGGTGAGTTCTTCTTCATAGATCGGCACGATGATCACCATGCCGTTTTCTTTGGCGACTTCCTGCATGAGCCGCACCGTTGGACCATCAGGAATACGTTCCACCGCTTCGTACCAGCGCGTCTGCTGTTCGGCGCAGAAGTATGGCGTCGTGAAGATTTCCTGCATGCAGACGATCTGCACGCCTTGCCTGGCGGCGTCTTCAATAAACTTCAGATGTTTCTCGATATTCAGCCGCTTGATCTCCTCGATCGGCAGATCGGTGGAAGCAGCATTCGAACACTGTATTAGTGCGCATTTAACCGTGCGTGGCATTAAACGACTCTCCCTTCGAGGTTCGTGTCAAGGCGTAGTATATGCCGAATCCAAGAGCAAAAGTAACGAACCATGCGTAAGTGTAAAGACTGTCGAAAAAGTTTGGATCAGTGACCTGGCCTCCGGGTGTCGTCGCCGCGCGCAGGAAGCCGGGCGCCACCGGCGCGATAGCGACGCAAAGAGCGACGATTGCTCGCCAGTTGAAACCACTTCCGTAAGAGTAAGGGCCGTTGGGTTCGAACAAGCCTTCCAGGTTCAAACGCTGCCTTCTGATAACCCAGTAATCGCAGATCAGAATGCCGGCGATTGCTCCCATCAAACCTGAATAACCGATCAGCCACGTGAAGATGTAAGCGCCCATCGAAGCCATCAACTTCCACGGCATCATCAGGATTCCGATAACCGCGGTGATCAAGCCGCCGGTTACGTAAGAGATCAGTCTCGGATTCAGATTCGAAAAGTCGTTTGAGGGTGAAACGACATTTGCAGCCATGTTAGTCGTGAGTTGGGCCATGAAGATGACCGCGGTTGCGAATAATATGATCAGCACACTGTCAAAACGCGCCATCAGATCAACCGGGTTCGGTATCGCTACACCATAGATTAAAAGCGTCGCGCTGGTTACGGCGACGCCGATGAATGCAAACGCCGTCATCGTTAACGGCAGGCCCAGCGCCTGGCCCAACATCTGAGACTTTTGCGAACGTGCGTAACGAGTGAAATCCGGAATGTTGAGACTCAACGTGGCCCAGTAACCGACCGAAGCAGTCAACGCGCCCGGAAATATGTTCCAGAATTCACCCTGCTGCCTCTGCAACGCGGCCGACTCTGTTAGCACCCGTCCCAAACCACCGGCTCGCCACCCTGCCCAGATCAGTAAAATCAAGCCGCCCACGAGCAGCAACGGTGCTGACCACGTTTCGAGATACTTAATGCCTTCGACACCTTTCAGAATCACGAACACCTGAATACCCCAAAACAGAAAGAACGCGATCCAGGTGTGTAATGCGACGTCGAGAATTGTCGTCGAGAGAGACGTGGTCCATGCGGGGAACATTACGCCGAACAGTGTGTCGAGGGCGGTGCCGCCGATCCACGTTTGAATTCCAAACCAACCGCACGCCACGATCGCTCGCAGCATCGCGGGTATGTTGGCGCCCTTGGTACCAAACGCAGCGCGGCTGAGGACTGGAAACGAAACGCCATATTTGGTTCCCGCATGGGCGTTGAGGATCATCGGAATGAGCACAATCGTGTTTCCCAAAAGGATCGTGATCATTGCCTGCCACCAGTTCATGCCGGCTTCGATAAAGCCGCCGGCAAGCGTGTAAGTCGTGATGACGACGCTCATGCCGATCCAGAGAGCGGCGATATTCCAGGTGGACCAGGTGCGTTGCTTGATCGTTGTTGGTGCGAGGTCCGGGTTCCAGAGTGGACTGTGTGAAACGTCGGTTTGTAGTTCTACGAAATCACGTTGAGTGGCGGGGGATTGAGTTGTCATAGTTATCGACAGGATTCAGGATTTAAACATTCACGCACGTACCGCGTTTCAAAAACTGCCCGTCACCCGCTTTGCCTTTGAACTCGCCTTTATCAACCACTACCTTGCCGCGCGAAAGCACCGTCTCGACAACGCCCTTGATCTTTTTGCCTTCGTACGCGTTGTAGTCGACGTTCATGTGACTCGTCTTCACGCTCAACGTCTGTTCCCGTTCCGGATCGAAGATGACGATATCCGCATCGGAGCCGACGGCAATCGTTCCTTTTTTCGGAAATAGACCAAACATCTTCGCCGCCGCTGTCGAGGTCAGTTCAACGAATCGATTCAAGCTGATCCGATTTTCCACCACACCGCCGTTGTAGATCAGCGGCACGCGGTTCTCGACACCAGGCGCGCCGTTTGGAATCCTGGTGAAGTCGTCGCGACCGAGTTCCTTCTGTTCCTTCATGCAGAACGGGCAGTGATCGGTTGAGATAACTTGAAGGTCGTCCATCTTCAAACCCTTCCAAAGCTCGTCCTGGTTTGACTTCTCGCGCAGCGGCGGCGTCATGACGTATTTCGCGCCATCGAAACCCGGCTCGTCGTAGTTGTCGATCGAAAGGAAGAGATACTGTGGGCAAGTTTCGGCAAACGCGGGTATGCCGCGATCGCGAGCTTGCCGCACCTGGTTAAGTGCATCGGCGCAGGATAAGTGGACGATGTAAACAGGCGACTCCGCCATCTCGGCGATAGCGATGGCTCGATGAACGCCTTCGGCTTCAGCAATGGTTGGTCGCGTCAGTGCGTGATACTTCGGCGCGGTCCGGCCGTTCTCTAATGCGCGTTTGATGATCTCGTTGATGACGATCCCGTTTTCCGCGTGCATGCAGATTAGACCACCGCGCTGGCCCGCCGCGGACATCGCACGAAAGATGGTGGCGTCGTCGACCAGAAACACGCCCGGGTAGGCCATGAACATCTTGAAGCTCGTCACGCCTTCATCCATGGCGGTGTAAAGTTCTTCGATCTGCTTGTCTTCGAGTTCGGTAGTGATGAGATGGAAGCCGTAATCGATGGCCGTTTTTCCTTCGGCCTTCTTGTGCCAGTTGTCAATCCCTTCGATTAGCGATTGGCCTTTGTACTGCACCGCGAAGTCGATGATGCTCGTTGTGCCGCCGTGTGCGGCAGCGATCGTGCCGGTGCGAAAGTCGTCGGCGGATTCGGTGCCGCCGAAGGGCAGTTCCATGTGGGTGTGCGGATCGATGCCACCGGGAATGACGAGTTTTCCCCCAGCATCAATAACCTCGTCCGTCTCCATGTCAAGGCTGCCGCCAATCACCGAGACGCGTTCATTTTCGATCAGAATGTCGGCCTTGTAGTCATCTACCGCGGTCACGACGCGGCCGTTACGGATAAGAGTTTTCATCGTTTTGGTCCACAGATTACACAGATCAATTTTGAGCCTTGAGACACTGTTTGGTTGCGGCGCTGTCGGCGGCGCGACGCGCGTCGTCGTTTGCTGTAGCACTTGGTGAGATCTTATCGGTGACGCATACTTCCGTGGCTGTGATCTTAGCGACCGCCAGGTAAGAAGTTAGTTTATTGGGTTGTGCTGGATCTTCACTCGCGTTATAGCGGACGATCAAAGCGACAGGAGTTTGTTTCGCCATGCGCCATTCAGCTTTTGGGCCCACGCTCGAAAAACCACCACTTATCACATCCCAAAGATCAAGTGAATGTTTCGTGCCCTGCGGCGTAACGACGGTGACGTTCTGCCTGAGATCGCCTTCGCTGACGAGAAGTATGTATCCCGCGACGCCACGACATCGTCCCTCGTAATCAGAGTTCGTGGATTTGAGGGTGCGACACTGTTTTTGCTCGAGCGATGTATACGCACTGCGATTCGACTGTGCGATCGCGCCAGCTACACTCACTATCATTAACAATGTTACCAGTACGGATCTCACGTCAGTAGAGATTGCCCTCGCGCTTGCGGCCGGTGTAGTCGACGTAGACGACCTTCAACTCGGTGTAGAAGTCGAGTGCGGTCGAACCTTGTTCTCGATCGCCGATGCCGGTGCCTTTCGTGCCGCCAAACGGAATGTGCGCTTCACCGCCGGTTGTCGGAGAGTTGATGTGCGTCATGCCTGTTTCGATCTCATCGACAAAACGGAAGATCCGCGATGCATCGTTACTGAAGATGGACGACGACAAGCCGTACTCGGTGTCGTTTGCAACTTCCATAGCGGTTTCAAAATCCTTAACGCGCAGCACGGACAAAACCGGACCAAAGATCTCTTCGCGTGCGATCCGCATGTCAGGCGTCACGTGATCGAAGACAGTCGGCTGCACGAAGTAACCCTTATCGAGTCCTTCGCCGTTCGCACGCGAGCCTCCGCAAACGAGGGTGGCGCCGTCCTCGCGTCCGATGTCGATGTAGCTGAGCACGGTCTTGAA
>JAICGQ010000018.1 GCA_025923035.1 Pyrinomonadaceae bacterium
GGGACGGAAACCTTATCTGAGATGACGGCCGCCACCGCCCGGGAGGTGCAACTGGACGCGCTCGCCAAGTTGATCCTGCTATTCCACGGAGAGCAAGTCAGGATGCCCGTCTACACTCATCGCTTTGGTCCGATGCGCCCGAACATCGAGAGAGTGGGTTTCGATAGATACTGTCAAGACGCCGCAAACAACATGAACTCCCTCCTGTCGAGCTCGGATCCGATAGGTGCTAACGTGCGGGTGACCAACGCCGATCGCGGCGCTGGGGCGTATGTTTCGACTGACAGCGACAATTTCTACGGTCCACACGGGGTCGCTTTCGATCCACGTGATCTGCACACTCTGCCCTTGTCGATCAGGAGCCTCGACAACAAACACGAAGTTTCATCCGAACGGACCAAGGACAAGCGACACCAGTTCAGAGCACTGGGCCAACCTATTCCGTTGACTGAAGGTGGCCAACGCAGGTACGCGGAGATTTTCGTGGGGACGGAGCAATATCATTTACCATTGCTGGCACAAACATTACGACCCAGAGACTTCACGCGTGGAGTCTTATCCAATAGCAGAGAAGAAATTTTACGGGCTACCCTGCGCCGCTTAGCGGGGCGTCCGGGGGCCGAACTCCCTGCTCCGCCGCAGTTGCTTACTTCACCTGATCACGAGCAGCCGAAATCGAACGAGCACGTTTACCTGATGCGGGAACTGGTGCAGGAGCTTAACGGACTGTATGAGCCTCATGCGTGGACCACCCTCTGGAGAGACAATGAAATAACGCGGATGGAGCACGGACTGCAGGAAGCGCTTGCCAAGATGGCCGCACGCACTGCGGCAAAGGCAGACGTGCAAGAGGATTCAAACTCTGATTGGGATGACGAGCCGTAGTGATTCGACGTTGACTCCGTGATCGAACATTTTAAGTTATTCCGACTGCCGCCGTGCCTTCGCGATGAAGTCCTCGATTTCCGCAATCTTGCGCGGGAGGGCTTCGGTCATCCAGCGGACGCCTGTGTCGGTGATCAGCATGTCGTCTTCGATGCGCACGCCGATGCCTTTGTACTTCTCAAAAGCGGGACGGATCGCGGTGACGAACTTGTCCCACTCAGCCGGCGAAAAACCCGGCGGCATCTGGTCCAACGCGTCGAGTCGGACGTAGATGCCAGGCTCGTTTGTAAACACGACACCCGGCACAAACCTCGCGCCACCACCGACGTCGTGAACGTTCATTCCCAACCAGTGTGACGTGCCGTGCATGAACCACAGACGGTACTGATTCGAATTCTTGTCAGTGATCAAGCCGAGCTTCAGGAGCCCCTCTTTGAGGACTTCCGTTCCCGCCCTGTTCACATCCGACAGTGTCGCGCCCGGTTTCGAAGCCGCCGCCACTGCTTCCTGCGCGTCGTAAACAATTTGATAGACCGCCGCCTGCGCCGGTGAGAATTTTCCGTTGACCGGGAACGTTCGTGTGACGTCGGCTGTGTAGTGATCGTACTCGGCGCCGACGTCCATCAGGATCAAGTCTCCCGGTTTCACCGGACCCTGCGATTCAATGTAGTGAAGCGTCGTGGCGTTTGGACCACAACCGACGATGTCCGGATAACCCCAGTTGTCCGCATTGCGCAGTTTGAACGTGTACGCTACTTCCGCATCAACTTCGTATTCCCACTTTGCATGGATCGCCGACACCCACGAACGCTGATGCGCTTCGATACTGATGTCGATCGCGTGCTGCATGATCCGCAACTCCATCGGCGACTTCACCAACCGCATCTCCGTGAAGATGGGCCATGCGTTGCGAATGGCGAAGCCGGATGCCGTGGTTCCCCAATCGGCAGCGAAGCGCTGCTCGTACCTGAACTCGCGATTCTCGCGGCCGCCTGGCACCAGCATGTACAACCCCGCTTCGTTTTTGGCCGCCGCGTCGAACAGCGTGCCGAACCCGTGATCGTTGCTGACCGCGGTGTTGGCCGGCAGGTCTGACATGAAGATGTTTTCCGGTTTCGGGCGATACGGTTGTCGATTCCGCAACGCACTCATGAACGGCTCGAATTCGCTGATCTGCCAGATCTCTCGAACACCGGACAACTGGTGCGCCTCTTCGGGACTGTACATGTGGCCGTCCCAGGTTTCAGTCAACGGATTGCGCCGCGGCAGAAACAGTATCTCTTTGAATTTCGTGTTGCCCGGCAACAACACCAGCGTCGCGTTCTTCTGCTTGAGGTTCGTCAGGTAGTAGAGATTGTTCTCCTGGCGATAGGGATAGTTAACTGAGTTCGAATAGACACGCGGCTCGGTACTGAACAGAATCAGCATCCCTTTCGGACCGATACTCCGGGCCACACGTTCTCGACGTTGGACCAACTCGGCGACTCGGTCTTTATCGCTGAACACCGGGGCGGGTGGCGCGATGCGAACGTTTGTAGCGGTACGTCGCTCGTTTGTCGCGCGAACTGGAACACCAGCCGGCGTTACGAAAACAACGCTCAGCGAGACGCAAACAGCCAGTAATAAAAAGACGAGACGGGTGGCTCTTAACTTTCTCATTTAACTTTCTCCCTCGATAAAACGGATCAGGGCGTTGGCGTAGGTGGTGGTTGCTGCCGGCGCGGCGCCGGTCGTCGAGGATTCAGCACCGTGCGCTTGCCTTCGGGACTTATGTGGACGCGCGTGCCATCCGCCGCCGTGATCATTTGCGAACCGTCCGGGTAGTTCTTAATGATCACACCTCCCGGCAACACACGCGTTTCCGGCTTGCGTTGACGCGGAAAACGTTCCGTCCCGGGCGGTGTCGGAACCTGCGGATCGACCTTTGGTACGTCTACGTGAACCTGTCCTTCCGCTTCGGCTCGAGCCGCATCCTCTTCCGCTGTGCGGGCTTTCTTTTCCTCATCACTGCGCTGAGTTTTTTCGGGCTTCTTCGCAACCGGAGCTTCCCGCTTCGCTTGTGTTTCTTCGGCTGGTGACGGAGCAGCACTTGGTGTGGCAGTGGGAGAACTTTCGGCCGGCGATGGCGTCGGCGCCACCTGGACCAGGTTGTTGCTGCGATTCTGAAAGGCGAAGAAAGCAATCACACCACACGCGAGCAACAGTACCGCTGCCCCCGACACGATCCACGGCAACACTCGTTTGCGTTCGCCGACCGGGCGCACCACGGTAGTTTCGCCAACAGGCACGGTGCGGCGGGCCGCTACTGTCTCAGTCGGAATCGCAACAGTGCTCGCCGCCGCCGGTGGGAAAAGCACCGTTTGCTCTTCACCGCGATCGACGACAGTGGCGCCGCGGTTCGCTGCCTGAAGATCTTTCTGCATGTCAGCGGCGTTGGCGTATCGCTGCTCGCGGTTCTGCGCCATCGCTTTCGAAAGAAAACTATCGAGGTCCGGCGACACGGCAGGATTGGCGACGCTGGCGGGCTGCAGCGGATCCGGCTGTCCATTCACAACCGCCGCCGCGCGCGTCAAGGCATCGGGCGGCTTCACGCCAGTAATGAGGTGATAGATCGTGGCGCCGAGTGAATAGAGATCGCTGCGAGCATCAGTGCCGAGTCCCTGAATCTGTTCCAGAGGCGCGTAGTTGGGTGTGTAACCGAAGATGCTGGCGGCAGTCGTTACGCGCGAGATGTCACCGGCTTGTCCTTTTGCGAGGCCGAAGTCTAACAGGATGATCTGTCCGCGCGGGGTCAGTTTCAAATTCTGCGGCTTGATGTCGCGATGGACGATCTGCGGATCCTGCGTGTGCAGGTAGTCGAGCGCGTCGAGCAGTTGATCCGCCCAGGTCAAAACCTGGTCCCGCGGAAACGGGCCGCGTTTGCGCGCCATCTTTTCCGACAGATCGTCGCCGGGGATGAACTGCATCACCAGAAACTGACCATCGTCTTCCGAGAAATGGTCGCTGACACGTGGCAGTGCCGGATGATGCAGACGCGCCAGAAGGCGTGCTTCGCGTTCGAACTGCTTGCGCAAACGTTCGTCCGCAAACAGCGTTTCTTTGAGTGCCACGGTCGTGTCTAGACGCTGATCGACGGCCTCGTACACTGCGCCCATTCCGCCCTGTCCGAGTTGACGGACGACGCGATAACGGCCTTGCAGGATTGTTTCTGGCGTCAGCATTAGTAGGTAAACACCGCCACGGTGGCAAACGGGGCGATTATACAGTGGTCTCCATCTAATATTAAATGTATCCTACATCGCGTGAACGCAAAGAACACCGATGTAATTATCGAGGTTGGACCACCGCGACGCCGGCGTTGGCGGCTGTGGCTAATCGCGGCCGCCATTCTGTTGTTTCTGTCGTTCTCGCGGATTATTTCTGTGTACCTGTCGGCGCTGTGGTTTGGCTCCCTCGGCTATTCATCCATCTACTGGTACGTCTTCAAAACCAAGATCGCACTCTTCGCGATCTTTACCGTTCTGACCGCATTGTTGCTCAGCGCGACGTTCCTCCTGTTTCAACGACTCTTCGGCGCCTATGCGTTCGAGAACCGAACCATCATTCTCAACAACCAACCGTTTCAGTTCTCACCGGCGAAGTTTATTCGCCCACTCGGTTGGGGCGTGTCGATACTGGTGGGTCTGATCTACGGGTTTCAAGTGAAGGACCACTGGCGACAGTTTGCGCTTTACTGGTACCAACCAACTACGGGGGTTCACGATCCGATCTTCGGCAAGCCCCTCGGCTTCTACCTGTTTTCACTGCCGCTATACGATTCGCTGAGTTCGTGGTTACTCGGCGTCACGTTCATCATACTGGTCGCCGCGGTCGCTTACTCGTTGCTCGGATTGCCGCAGACAGTGCTGAAGCCCAGCGTCCGCTGGTCTTCCGGCGCAGCATTTCGCGCGGTATGTTGCGCGCTCGCGTTGTTTCTGCTCGTCCTAAGCTGGCGCACTTACCTGTCGCGTTTTCCGTTCCTGTGGCAGGACCACGCGACGTTTTCCGGCGTCACGTACACGGAAGCAAACTACACGCTTCCCGCGCTGCTCTTCGTATCGATCGCACTCATAATCGCGGCCATCATCTCGCTCGTAAACGCGTTCGTCGCGCGACGCTTTAGCCTGCTGCTCATCGCGATCGCGATTCCGGTCGCGGTTTATATCGTGGGCGTGATGCTGGTGCCGGGATACATCCAGAGCTTCATCGTCAAACCAAACGAGCTCGAACGCGAAACGCCGTACATCACGCACAACATCGAATGGACGCGCCGCGGGTTTGGAATCGAGCAGATCGAGTCGCGCGAGTTTGATCCCGAACCTTCAACGGCCGCGATCGACATCGCCAACAACCGCGAAACGCTCGAAAATATTCGTCTCTGGGACTGGCGCGCGCTTCAGGACACACTGCGACAAATCCAGGCCATTCGCACTTACTACGACTTTCCCGACGTCGACGTGGATCGTTACGTCGTCGGCGGACACACGCGTCAGATGATGACCGCGCCGCGCGAGATCAACGATGCGAAACTGCCGCCGCAATCGCGAAACTGGATCAATGAACGACTGATCTACACGCACGGCTACGGCACCACGATGAACACGGCCAACGGATTCACTCCGGAAGGTTTGCCGCACTTTGTTTTGTCGAACATGCCGGTGCAATCCAGTGAACCAGAGATCAAAGTCACGCGGCCTGAGATCTACTTTGGCGAACTGACTGACCGCTACGTTTATGTGAACACGCTGCAGCAGGAGTTTGACTATCCGCAAGGCGACACGAACGCGACGACGAAGTACCAGGGCACGGGCGGGATTCGCATCGGTGGCTGGGGCCGCCGGATGCTGCTGGCGTGGGGCCTCGGCGACCTTTCGAAGTTACCCTTTTCTGACGATGTGACGAGCGAGAGCCGCGTGCTGATGCGCCGGACGATTCGCGAAATCGTCAACGGGGTCGCGCCGTTTCTGACTTACGACCGGGACCCATACATCGTCGTCAACAACGAGGGACGGCTGTTCTGGATGATGGACGCCTACACGGAATCGGCTTACTTCCCGTATTCAGCGCACCACTCGGTCGCTGGAAACTCGATCAACTACATCCGCAACAGCGTAAAAGCAGTGATCGACGCCTATAACGGCACCGTCCAGTTCTACGTTTTCGACAACAACGATCCGTTGCTCGCCGCATATCGCCGCATCTTTCCCGCGCTGTTTCTCGATGCGACCCAGATGCCGGCGGATCTGCGCTCGCACGTTCGTTATCCCGAAACACTGATTCGCGCGCAAGGCGAGGTTTACGGCCTGTATCACACGCAAAATCCGAAGGTGTTTTTCCAGCGCGAAGATGTGTGGAGTGTCGCGCAACACGTTACGGTCGACAACGAAGGCAAGCAGCAGCCGGCGCCGATCGATCCTTATTTCGTGTTGATGCAGTTGCCCGGCGAAGATCAGAAGAATGAGTTTGTGTTGATACTGCCGTTCACACCCGCGAATCGAAACAACATGATCGGCTGGATGGCCGGCCGCAGCGATGGCGAAAACTACGGTAAGCTGCTCGGATATAACTTCCCCAGCTCGCGCTTAATTGATGGTCCAACCCAGATCGAGGCGCGTATCGATCAGAACGCGCAACTGTCGAGCCAGTTCACTTTGTGGAATGCGCAGGGCTCACGTGTCATTCGCGGACACCTGTTGGTAATACCGATCGGGCGGTCGTTGATCTTCGTGGAGCCGATCTACCTGCAGGCCCAACGAAGTCCAATGCCCGAGCTACGGCTGGTAGTACTGGCGACGCAGGAAAAACTCGCCTACGGTGAGACGTTCGCGGAAGCGATGAACAACCTCTTCGGCGAAGCAGGAGCACGACCATCACCGCCCTCTTCCGAGCAACCGTCTCAACCACCAGGGTCACAGCCGGCTCCTTCGGCAACGCCCACTGGAACGCTTCGACAACTAATCGATCGAGCGATTCAGGAATTCGATGATTACCAAAGGCTGATGTCCGAGGGTAAGTTTGGGGAAGCCGGTCAAAAACTGGAGCAACATAAACGTACCCTGGAAGAAATACGCAGATCGAACAGATAATCAGCGCGCGTCCGCCTCGATCTTCTCCAGCAGTTTCTTTCCTTTGGCAACGGCCTCGTTGTGCTCGGCCATGTGCTTCGGATCCGGCGCCGTTGCCGCTATCGCCTCAATCTGCTTCTTCGCTTCCGCATCGCGGTTGTTCGCCTGCAACGCCTCCGCCAGGTGATAGCGCATGAGCGAGTGTTTGGGATTGAGTTTGATTCCCTTCTCCAGATACTCAATCGCTTTCGAACTATCACCACCAAGCACGCGCGGCGCCTGCAGGTACAGCCGACCGAGGCCAAGGTACGCGCTGTAGCCCTGATAACCCTCGTCAATCTTCAGTACCGCTTCCATTTCGGTCTTGATGTCGTTGAAACTCGACAGATTGGCGATCGTGCTGTGCGCCGCGGCGCCGCCGTAATTTGCGCCGAGCCAGAAATGTCCTTCCGGCTTGTCGGGTTGGAGTTTGACGGCTGCTTTACCCGCTTCCGTCCCCGTGCGAAACATTTCGGTCCGCTCGTCGTCGTTGTCGGTATGGTCGCCCACGTAGAACGCGCCACGCGCGAGTTTCCAGGCGGCGTCGTAGTTTCCGTAGTCGGCAGTACGCGCCTGTCGCAGCGCCGCAACCGCGACGCGCGCCTTCTTAATATCCTCACGACCTTCCCATAGAGTGTCCGCTTCGGCGATTCGGTCCGCGGCCATCTTGGCGTCGCTGCTGCCGGCTAAGCTGGTGGTCGTTTCAGCGCCGCGATTACATGAAATTCCGATAAAAGCGATAGAAAAAACAGCACATCCGATTAAGGCAGATCGTAGTTTTTGCTGGCTTTTCTTAAGATTTACCATTCAGGAGCCTCCGATTGTCTAGCGTTGCTATACAGTTTGTAATACTTTTGCTTTCGGGTTATTCAAATCAAGTCGAATACGGTATAGTGGCTCACCTGATTGCTGGAGGAGAGCTTTGGCGGGGGCAGCATTCTACGATCTTGAAGGCACGCTGGTGAGCACCAACCTGGTGCACACGCTGTCGTTCTACGCGGGCCGTCAGCAGGGGCTGATGGCCAGTTTCAAGATGAGCGCGGCCACGTTTCTGAGCCTTCCGGTGTTCGCGGTCACGGACCAGTATAGCCGAAAAGTCTTTAACGACCTCTATTTCAAGCGGTACAAGGGCCAATCCGAGGATCGGCTCCGCTATTTCGCGCAGGATTTGTTCGAGGACGTGATTAAGCCCGCCGTCTTCCCTGGCGCCTACGAGCTGATTGAAAAATCGCGAAGCCTGGGATTGCGGCAGGTGGTGATCACGGGGGCGCTCGATCTATCGGTGAAGCCGCTCATGGAACATTTCGGAATAACGGAGTACGTGACGAACCGGCTCGAGTTTGTGAATGGCGTGGCGACGGGCCGACTGCTGCCTCCAGTGATGGCGGCGGCGACGAAGGCGTCGTGGATCAGGACATACACCGAGCGCGAAGGGATTAGTTTGAGCGATTCCTACGCTTACACGGACAGCATGAGCGACCTGCCAATGTTGTCGATTGTCGGCCATCCGGCTGTGATCAACCCGGATATGCGATTGCGACAAACAGCCCTCCATCACGACTGGCCGATCCTGGATTTAAAATAATGGCGCTTCAACTCAGAAGAAAAACCCACGAATCGGTCATCTACATCGACCGCGACAGCGCGCCGCGGATCATTCCGTCCGGCGAAGACTTCATTCTGGAAGACCTGCCCATCGGCACGCGTGTTCTTTATCCAAACCCGTCGATCAAGGGACTGCCAAACCGCGAAGCCGCGATTCGTTACGCACTCAATCATCCGCACGGCTGCGATCCTTTGTTCGCGCAGCTCGAGCCGGGCATGCGCGTAACGATCGCTGTCGACGACATCAGTCTTCCCTTGCCCCCGATGGCCACTCCCGACATTCGCCAGACGATCCTCGAGATAGTCTGCGACATGCTCGCCGGTCACGGCGTCGACGATGTTCACATCATCATCGCCAACTCGCTGCACCGGAAGATGACCGAGTGGGAGATGAAGCGGATGGTCGGTCCGCGAGTTTTTGCCGATTACTACCCGGACCGTTATTACAACCACGACGCCGAGTGGGCCGACGGACTGATCAAGATCGGCGAAACTCGTCACAAAGATCCGCTCGTGCTGAATCGCCGCGCTGCCGAAAGCGACCTGATCATCTACGTCAACATCAATCTCGTGCCGATGGACGGCGGTCACAAGTCAGTGGCCGTCGGACTCTGCGATTACCAGTCGCTGCGCATGCACCACGATCCGCAGACGATCCGCGATTCCGACAGTTACATGGATCCGGCGCGTTCTGCGTTGAATCACAAGGTCGTGAAACTCGGGAAGATCGTCGACGAGACACTAAACGTCTTTCACATCGAGACGGCGATCAACAACCGCATGTACGGGGCGGACATGGATTTCCTGCTCCGCAACGAGGACGACTTCAGTGCTTTCGATCGCATGAAGTTTGAAGCGATGCGTTACGCGATGAGTAAACTGCCGCGCCAGGCGCGTCGCAAGTTGTTGCACTCGCGTCCGTCGCAATACGAGATGATCGCGTGCCATGCGGGCAAGACTGAACCGGTCCACGAAAGAATCGTGGCGAAAGGCTTCGAGCAGTACGCGATTCCGATCCGCGGGCAGGCAGACATCCTGATCACGGGTATTCCTGACATCTCGCCGTACAACGTCTATTCGATTCTGAACCCGTTGCTGGTCCAGGTGATGGCGCTCGGCTATCACTTCAATTTCTATCGCAACAAGCCGCTGCTGAAGCATGGCGGCGTATTGATCATCAACCACCCATGCTACGACGAGTTTGATCACAACTTTCATCCGAGCTACATCGAGTTTTTCAATCGCCTGCTGCCGGAAACGCGCGACGCTTTCACGCTGCGCGAGAAGTACGAACAAGAGTTTGCGAACAACCCGAGCTACATCGAAATGTACCGCCGGGGCAACGCGTATCACGGAGCGCATCCGTTTTTCATGTGGTACTGGGGCGAGAATGGCCGCCAGCACGTCGGACGCGTGATCGCCGCCGGCGCAGAGAACGCGCACGTCCCCGCGATGCTCGGCTGGGAACGCGCCGACAATCTGACGGAAGCGATCGCGATGGCGCGAAGTTACATGGGCAATTCAGCGCAGATCACGATGCTGCACCAGCCGATGATCGGCATCGCCGACATGGAATAGGGATCTTTGTTCTTTGTACTTCGTGCTTTGATCAAAGAACCAAGTACAAAGAACCAAGTACAAGATTATGAAGTTATCTCCAACCGAGATCTACAACGGGCGCAACATCTTCCTGATCGGAAGCACCGGCTTCCTCGGTAAGGTGACGCTCAGCATGTTGCTGCACCGCTTTCCGAACATCGGAAAGATCTATCTCACGGTGCGCGCGCGGTCGCAGGAGGAGTCGGAAACACGATTCTGGAACAACATCATTACCGCGCCGCCGTTCGATCCGTTGCGCGAGCGTTACGGTAGTGCGCTGGACGGCTTTGTTAACGACAAAGTCGTCGTCAGAGGCGGTGACATCGCCGAGAAGAACTTCGGTTACAGCGAAGAAGAAGCCCAGGCGATTGCGGACGACATCGACATCATTATCAACTCGGCCGGTAACGTAACCTTCAACCCGACACTCGAAAGCGGACTGCGCACCAACGTCGTCGGCACGCAAAACGTGATCGCATTTGCGAAGCGGATGAAGCGGCCGGCGCTGGTCCATGTCTCGACCTGCTTCGTCGCCGGCAATCGCTCCGGCGCCGTCTGGGAAAGCGATCCGGTGATCGGCTACTTCCCGCGCCACAACGAACCCGAAATGCAGGGCGTCCAGTTCTCTGTCGAACAGGAGATCGCCGACTGCGCGAAGCTCGCCGAGCGAGTGCGGGACGAAGCACGCGACGCGATGATGGCGGCGCGTTTTCGCGAATCGGCGCGCAAGCGGTTGTCGGAAGAAGGGCGCGACGTTGACGATCCGGATGCGCTCGGGCTCGCCGTCGCTCGCGAACGAAAAGTCTGGACGCGAACTCGACTCACCGATCTCGGCGTCGAACGCGCGGCTTACTGGGGTTGGGCCAACATCTACACGTACACGAAGTCGCTCGGTGAGCAGCTCGTTGCTGCCGAGACAGATATCGTGCGCAGCATCGTGCGTCCGAGTATTGTCGAATCGGCGATGTCGTATCCGTTCCCTGGCTGGAACGAAGGATTCACGACCACCGCGCCGATCATCTTCCTGATCCGCAAAGGCCAAACGCAGATTCCGGCAAACGAGAAACTGATCCTCGACATTACTCCGGTGGACCAGGTCGCGTCGGTAATGCTCGCTGTTTCCGCGCAGGCGTGTGTCGAAGAACCGCGACTCGTCTTCCAGGCGGCGACGGGTGATTCGAACGCGAACACCATGGAACGGATCATTGGTCTGTGCGGCCTCGACAAGCGCCGGCACTTCGAGGAGAAAGAAACCGGCGTCAAGTTTTTCAACCAGATCGCCGCACGCATGGAGCCGCGTCCCGTCTCGACCACGAGATACGAGCGCACGTCGGTGCCGATGTTCAATTCCGCGGCGAAGAAAGCGTCGTCGTTGCTCGATCGCGTGCGTCCACGCTGGGGCGGCGGACGTTTCGGCGAAGTTATCGATCTCGTTAAGAGCAACGTCGAGCGGGTAGAAGAGTTGACGCGCGAGACGACCGAAGCGTTCGACATGTTTCGTCCCTTCACAATAGAAAACGCTTACGTCTTTCGTTCGGATAACGTGCGGTCGCTGTTCTCGCGCATTAGCGAAGACGAACGTTCGCTAATCACGTGGAACCCGGAAAAGTTTGACTGGTACGACTACTGGCTCAACATCCACTTGCCCGGGCTGACGAAATGGGTGTTCCCGACTCTCGAAGACGAGATGCGGGCGCAACCGAAACGCATCTACACGTATCGCGATCTGCTCGAACTCTTCGAAACCTCGACGAAGCGCCATGCGACGCGCGTCGCGATGCGTATCGAACGCGACGGCCGCAACGAACAGTACACGTACGCCGATGTGCGTGAACTGGCGACCCGTGTGGCGGGATTTCTCGCCAGCCACGGCATCAAGCAGGGCGACCGCGTAATGCTCGTCAGCAGCAACGCACCCGAATGGGGCATGACGTATTTCGGCGTGTTGAAGGCCGGCGCGACTTGCATCCCGTGCGATCCGGAGAGTTCGACCAGCGAGATCCTGAACTTCGCGCGCGCCGGTAACGCAGCGGGCATCATCACCAGTCAGGCGATCGTCGACGATCATCCGGATCTGCAGGAACGGCTGGGCGAGCAGGGACTCACCCGCTTCTGGACCTACGACCAGGTATTCGACTTACCAGAGGAACATATTGAAAACGAACGTACAGCGCTCCTGCCGCAAAAGGCACATGCGCAGAGTGTCGCGTCGTTAATCTTCACGTCCGGCACGACGGGCCAGCCGAAAGGCGTAATGCTCTCGCATCGCAACCTGACGAGCATGGTGTCGATGCTTTCGTCAGTGTTCGACATGAGCACGAGCGATGGCGTGTTGTCGGTGTTGCCGTTACATCACACGTTCGAGTTCTCGACCGGATTCCTGACCCCGCTGAGTCGCGGCGCACAAATCACTTACTTGCCGGAACTCACGAGTGATGCACTCGCACGCGCAATCAAGAACGGGCACGTGACGGGCATGGTCGGCGTTCCGGCCCTGTGGGAACTGCTTCATCGACGCATCAAGAACAGACTTTATGAACGCAGCGATTGGATCGGTAAGACTGCCGAGAACATGATGCGCGCCAACGCGTGGCTGCGCGACAAGACAGCCGTCAACGCCGGGCAAGTGCTGTTTTATCCGATTCACGAAGGACTCGGCGGCCGCATTCGTTACTTCATCAGCGGCGGCTCCGCGTTGAGTGAGAAGATTCAGCGCGACTTTTATGGTCTTGGTTTCACGATTCTCGAAGGCTACGGATTAACGGAAGCATCGCCGGTGTTGACCGTCACGCGGCCTGAGAACCGCATGCTGAGCGGTACCGTCGGCAAGCCTTTGCCTGGCGTCGAGGTGCGCATTTCGGAACCTGATCCAAGCGGCGTCGGCGAAGTCATCGCGCGTGGTCCAAACATCATGCTGGGCTACTACGAAGACGAAGCCGCGACGAAGCAAACCCTGGTCGAACGTTGGCTCTACACCGGCGACCTCGGACGCGTCGACGACGACGGCAATCTCTATCTGGTGGGCCGTTCGAAAGAGATCATCGTCGATACAAACGGCAAGAACGTCTACCCCGACGAGCTTGAAGAGTTGTATGAAGACTCGCCGTATGTGAAAGAGCTCAGCATAGTCGGTTTGCCGGACGGCATCGGCGAGAAGGTGGCGTGTCTCGTAGTCGCCGACGACGAGTACGACATTTCGCTCTCGCGCGCGGCGCTGCATCGCCAGGTCGAAGAGCATTTCCGCGAAGTTTCGGCTTCCCTGCCCTATTACAAGCGCGTGAAAGTGATGCACTTCACGGACATCGAGCTGCCGCGCACCGCGACGCGCAAAGTCAAACGGCGCGAAGTGGTCCAGATCATGGAGTCGCTCGAACAGAGTCAGAAATCGGGACGAAAGTCGACCGCCCGTGAAACGGCCGATGCAGATTCGCTGTGGGTCATGGGACTCGTGGCCGGGGTCGCGAATCGTCCGCGGTCGGAAGTGACGATCGACACTCGTTTAAGCGATCTCGGATTCGACAGCTTGATGTTTGTCGAACTCGCCACGTCGATCGAAAACTCCGGCGGCGCGATCTCGGCGCCTGAGCGGTTCAACGAGATCCAAGACATTCGCGAGTTGGCCACAGTCGTGAGCCGTCGTGGCGGCGCCGCAGTCAAGGAAGAGATGCGACCTGCCGATGGTGAGAAAAGCGACGAGATCCACGTTCCGTCATTCGTTCGCACGGCGGGCACAAGGGCCGGCGACTTCCTCCAGCGTTTCCTGTACGACCAGTTTCTCAAAACGTATTACGAGGGACAGTCGAACATTCCGCCGCACACGAACTTCATCGTCGCCGCGAACCACTGTTCGCACCTCGACATGGGCCTGACGAAGATGGCGCTCGGCGAAGCTGGTAAAGACATGGTCGCACTCGCTGCCGCCGACTACTTCTTCGACACCAAGTACAAGCGTGCGGTGATGGAGAACTTCACGAACCTCGTACCGATGGAACGAACTGGTTCGCTGCGACAATCGCTGCGGCACGCGCGCTCCTTCCTCGATCAGGGTTACAACGCGCTCATCTTCCCGGAAGGCACACGTTCGATGACGGGCATCATGGCGGATTACAAACCCGTCGTCGGTTATCTCGCATTGCACGCGCGGGTCGGCATCCTGCCGATGTATCTCGACGGCACTTACGAAGCGATGCCGAAAGGGACGACGTTCATCAAGAACCGCAACATCGGCGCGCGCATCGGCCGCTTCCTCGAGATCGAAGAGCTCGAAGAGATGACTAAAGGAATGGCGCGCGCGGAAGCGTACCGGCTGATCGCCGCGCGTGTGCGTCACGAAGTGGTGAACCTGCGCGATCGCACGCGGCATCCGTTCGATCCCAAGCAGCTCCGCAAACAGTGGCGCAGCGAGCGCAAGGCAGAGCTTGTATCCGCATAATTCGTTCTGATGCCCACCAAGACTCCCGGCAAACGCACCGCACGCATGACTCCGGTTACGACCGGGACCAAGCGTCGCGCGGCCATCGAGAAACGCCAACGCGCCGTGACGCTCATCACCGGCGGCACCGGTTTTCTCGGCTCGCATCTCGTTCGGCAACTGATCGAGGACGGCGCCAAAGACATTCGTGTAATGGCGACGTCGATTCCCGATTGGCTCGTTGATCTCGGCGTGGAGACGTTTGCCGGATCGATCACCAACGCCGACGACACGAAACGCGCGGTCGAAGGAATCAGCGAGATTTACCACCTCGCCGGCAAAGTCTCGCGCGAACGCGACGACGCGCGCGCGATGTACGACATTCACGTGGAAGGCACGCGACTGCTTTGCGATGCCGCAAAAGAGGCCGGCGTAAAAACGATCGTGATGGCTTCTACCAGCGGCACGATTGCCGTGACGAAAGACGGCGATCTCGTCCCGGACGAAACCTACACGCAGCCGCTCGAGATCATCTCGCGTTGGCCTTACTACGCGAGCAAAGCCTACCAGGAGATGGCGGCGCTCGAACGGTTCAGCGGCAAAGGTCTGCGACTCGTGATCATGAACCCGAGTCTGCTGCTCGGTCCCGGCGACGATCGGCTCAGCTCCACCCAGGTCATCCTCGACTTCATGGCCCGCAAGATCAGCGCGGTACCGACCGGAGGCGTCAGCTTTGTCGACGCGCGAGACGCGGCGCGGACTTTCCGCGTCGCAATGAAGAAAGGGCGCCACGGCGAACGTTATCTTCTCGGTGCGGCAAATTGGACCTTCTCGAAGTTTTTTGGCCGGCTTGAACGGCTGACGAAAGTGTCGGCGCCAAAATTGGCTCTGCCTTCGCGACTCGCAATCACCGGCGCGCAACTGGTCGACTCTTTCTTCAAACAGTGGGACCTTGCATCCCCGGTCGAGCCGAGCGCCATCGAAATGGCCCAGTATTACTGGTACCTCAACTGTTCCAAAGCCGCCCGCGAACTCAGTTTCAAGCCACGCGATCCGGGCGAGACCTTACACGAGACCGTCGTTTACCTGCGCGAGAATTTCCTGGGCGGCAACGCCTTCGGAAAATAAAGTTTGTCTTCGGGGAACTCTTTACACCGCTCCGGCGTCTTAACAGCGACTCGCAACCAAGGAAAAACTTATGAGCTGGATTAGGGCACTAATTCTTCTCTGTGCGTGCACCGGCATCGTCGCTGCTCAAATCACGAGACGGCAGCGGATTGACACTGCTCAGCCGGCGAACACGCTTCAGCTCGGCACACCCATCGAGCGCAACTTATCGCCGGGCGAAACTCACAGCTACCAGGTCGTCGCTGAAGAAAACAATCTGGTGCAAATAACGGTCGACCAGCGCGGGGTGGATGTCGTGGTCCGCGTCCATCTTGGGAACCGTGTCGCGGAATACGACACGCCGAACGGATCGGAAGGGCCGGAAAACGTCTCCTTTGTCACCGCCAGCAAGAATCCCTACCGTATCGAGGTAACTCCGCTGAACTATGAAGGAGCGACTTCCGGCCGCTACGAGATCCGCTTGATCGAACTCCGGCAGGCCACCGAGCAGGAGCTCAAGGAAAGTCGCGGCCAGGAGGCCTTAAAGGAGCGAGGCCTCGCGTTGCTGGCCGAGATCGAAGGCGTCATTACCGAAATACGCTTGCCGCAGACCCGCATCAAGGCGCAGATCCAGGCGTCGCAACTCTTGTGGGACTCGGATGAAAAGCGCGCGGTGAAATATGTGACGGATGCGACGACGGGCTTCAAGGAGTTGCAGGCAAACCTCGACATCAATAGCAGGGACTACACCAAAAACTATCACGTCATCAACAATCTTCGTTACGAGATCGTGCAGTTATTGACGGTCCGGCAACCGGAGATGGCCCTCACGTTCCTGCGTTCCACCCAGTCGCTGCCTGAGCCGTACGGCAACCAACGCGACATGGCAGCGCACGAGGCCTCGATGGAGCTCGGCGTCGCGAACCAACTGATTCAAAAAAATCCCAAACGCGCGCTCGAGATCGCGCGCGAGAATCTCAAGACGCGTTACTCCTCAGCTATAACAAATACTATCTACACTCTCAAACAGCAGAACCCGGAGATGGCCGCCGAACTGGCCAACGAGGTCGCCGACAAACTTCTGCACGAGAAACTAACGAGGAATGCCGAAGCAGCGGGCCTCGTCATGAGCCTGATTCAAATGTCCGGACGGATGGAATATCCGGTGTCTGACAACAACACAAATGGATCGGCTCGAAACATGTCTCTCTTGTCGCCGGAACAGCGCCGGGCCCTGCTGCAAAAGGCGGTGAAGGAAGGTCTGGAGTACCAGGCTTCGAATAACCCTTCTCCGCAACGCGATTACGCCTGGAACCTGCTCAACGGTTTGCGTTCATTAGGAGCGGAGGTCGACACGGTGTCGAGTGGAAGCGCCGCCATTATCGAGAAGCGACTCAAGGAGTATCCCGGGTACACCAATCCTCAAATGGAGGCAGTGCAGCAATACCACACCGCCATCAACGACATGAACAAGCCAATCGACGAGGTGATTCCAATCCTGTCGAAGGCGCCAAGGGAACAGCGAGATCAACTCTACATCAACTTGTCTAACCGCGCGCTGAACAACGGCGACATAGCGAGAGCAAAACAGATCATCAACGATTACGTCACCGCTCCGTACCAGCGACAGCAGGCGCTTTATAACCTCGAAGTGCAATCGGTCTATCGAGCTATGGGCAAAGGAAAAGTCGAGGACGCTTTGCGAGCCATCGCCGCCCTCTCGAACCCGCAGGAGCGCGCGCAGATGCTGACGCAAATGGCCAACCAGATCGGGCCAGGTTACAAACGCGCCTCGGCATTGCTCTTCCTCGATCAGGCGCGCAACCTGTTGGCGCCTTCAATGCAAGCCCAGGACGCGTCCCAGATGCAGGCACTGCTCGAAATCGCGAAGGCGTTTTCTCGTTACGACTCGAAACGCGCGTTCGAGATCCTCGATCCGCTGGTGGACCAGTTCAACGACCTCAGCGCTGCCGCGCGAACGTTGGAAGGTTTTGGTGGAGAGTTCTACGAACAGGAGGAGCTGAACATGCAGAACGGCAACGCCGTCGCCAACACCGCGACGCAGATGACCGCCGCGCTCGGCGTTCTGGCCGTGACCAACTTCGAGCGCGCGAAAGCAACCGCCGATCGCATCAGACTGCCTGAAGTTCGCCTGCGCGGTTACCTCGATATCGCGCAACAGGCAATTCAAAACCAGCGCTAGTGCATTGCCGAGGCCGATTTCAAAGGCTTTAGCTCACCTCGGACGATTCAATCACCAGCGTTCAATCGACAATTGGCAGTCGACAACAAGCAATGCCCTCATTCTCCGAGCGCTGCGTACTTGAACAAGCGAAATCGATACTTTTGCTGAGCGCGAATGTTTGCGGCGATCACGCCGTGCAGGTTCTCGTCCCAGTTCGTGTACTGATCGATAAACTTGTCTGACTCGGCTTTATTTCCCGCGTACTGCACCGCCAAAACTCGTTCCAGCAACTTGCCGACGACTTCGTGGTACCTGGCGTAGTTGATGCGCAGCGTCTTCGTCGCCGGATCGAAACTCAGCAGACCATTCTGGAGATAGAAATTCCACTGCATGAGCTGCATCGTGTTGTACGGCTGATCGCGGCGCGGACGATTGTTCTGCAACACGCGCAGGATGCCGCCCGAGTAGACGCTCTTTAGTTGTGCGTCAGTGTAGTAGCCTTGTTTGTGCAACGCTTCGGCGACGAAGAGAGAAACGAGATCCGCTTTCATTTCTTCCAGCGTGTTTGCGTTGTCCTGCAATGCTTCGTCGAGCTCACGGCCATCGCTGGTGCGATCGACGCCGAGGTAGTGGCCCACTTCGTGCCACAGCGTGCGATAGAAGTTGCCGTCAGGCGTCAGCGCTTTCGCCTGCTCTTCACCTACCGCAGCCGCAAACGTTCGCGACGTGCCTTCGAAGATACTCGTGTCGCGCATGATATTCGCCCGCAGCAATATCGTGCGGCCGTAACGGCGTGCGAGATAACTTTCGTTGGGCAGAATGGTTGCCGTATTGCCGCCGCGCGACTGGCCGAAGTCGGCGACGACGTCGTAGACACCGACGGGAATGTCTTCGCGTATTTTCTTGTGCTGTTTGTAAGGCAGCGAATCTTCGAGCGCCTGAATGCCCTTCATCGCCTGACGCAACGCGGTGGTTTCCTCCGGACGACTCAGCAACAGACAGAACGAGAAGAAAGTTTTCACGCCAAACAATTCGTCGTCGTACGTTTCGTACGAACCGATCTGCGCGTTGAGGTTCTTGAACCGGCCCGTAACCCAGCTCGCATCACCCGACTCGTAGTCGTCAGACAGCAGATCGCGCGCGCGATTGCGCAGGAAACGAGCAAATTCCCAATCGTCTTTTTCGACCGCGTCTGCCGCTTCGTTCAGTAAGCCGTACGCCTTCATCAGATCATCTGCGTAGGCGACTGAGTAAGGAACCGCGTACAAAAAATCCGCGTCAGGTTTGGCCATCTGAAGCTGGCCGAGCAGTTTCGGATGTAACGTTTGTAACACCGGATATTTCTTTAGCGCCGCGACGTCGCTCGCAAGGTTCGACTGCGATCGGACCGCGGTTCGCAGGTCGAGCAGAGCATCGCCCCCTTTACCGACCGCTTCTTTAGTGATGCCCCACGGATAAACATTCTTACCGGGCTTCGTCGAATCGACCGGGAGAAAAGCTTCGCGCTTGTTATCGAGTGTCGTGGCGATTGGTCCCTGAAACAGACGATAAAGCGTCAGCAGATTTTGAGTTTCGGCCTTCGAACCGGTGCGCTTGTCGAGCTGTTCGAGTGCCTGAAATGAGGAGAGTGCTTCGCGGTGTCGCTGCTCTTCGTAAAGCTTTTGAAAAATACGGCCCACCTCGATCATCTTCGCAACAGCTTTCTTTTCGCCGTCGCTCAGCTTCGACAGATCCGGCGTCAGAGTGATGGTCTGCGTTTTTTCAATGATTGGCTGGCTCTTTTCGAGGGGCCAGTAACCTGCGGGAAGAGTTTGCGTCAGTAACAAAGCAGTCATGAGAAGTTTCGTCATGCAGGCATTCTAATTGAGCAAATCTGCGGCAGCAATTGTCGGCAATTCTTCGCGCCGCATATTTGTTGCACCTGATGTTTACCACAGAATTTTCGCGGATCATAAGCACGCGCGCAGAGGCACCGTGTTTGCACTTGTCGAGCGCAATGAAGAGTCTGCGGACATTCATGAAGCGCCGGTTCCAGCGCATGAGGAGGCGTCGGAAAGTGGGCCGTGCCTACGACATGGCGCTGGAAGTGGCGCGCGCACTACCACCGCGGGCCAACGTGCTCGATGTTGGCTGTGGCAATGGTTTCATCGCCCATCATCTCAGCGGAATGCTTGGGACCACCGTCGTCGGGTTGGACGTCGGCGACAGTACTGCTGCCCGCATCAATTACCTGCCGTACGACGGTCGTCATTTTCCGTTGAAGGACCAAAGCTTCGACGCCGTGCTGCTCTGCTACGTTCTCCATCATGCACAGGACGCGGTACTCGTGCTGAACGAAGTCAGTCGCGTGTTACGCGACGGCGGTGTGGCAATCATCTATGAAGACATACCGTCGTTGTGGTGGGACCGGATGGTTTGTTGGACGCACAACCGGCAATGGCGTGGTCGAACTGGACCATGCACGTTCCGGCTCGAGCAGGGTTGGCGCAAGACGTTTACGCTGGCGGGGTTCGAGATCGTCAGCGAGCGTGCGTTGTCGCGCTGGCGCAATCTCGCGCATCCGGTGGCGCGAAGGTTTTACGTGATCAGATCTAACCAGCGAACGCGAGACTTAACTCAAACCGATAATCCCGCGCTGCAACAAGTCGCGGATCATGCGCAGGCAGTCCGCTTCCCGAAATGGGCAGATCGAAAGTATGGACTGGATGTCCCATGAGCCGTTGATTCGCGAAAGCACAAACCCGGCCTGCGGATCGATCGCTTCCAACTGCAAATCCGAAGGCGCAACGAGTAGCTGCGGTACCGCCTGCGGCTTCAGATCGTTCGCGTAAACGTGTTTGACGAACCTTGCCTCCGCGTCGACGAGCAATCCTTGCGCGTCCGCGTTGTTCGGCTGCTGTTGTAAGGCCTTTTGCACGATCAGCAGCGCGCCCTCGGGATCGCTGTCGAGCTTACGTTGCGCGGACCAAATCATCTCCGTGACGCTTTCGGGCAGGTCTTCTACTTCCGCAATCTTCGGTACGCTCTCTTCCGGCAGTTCACCCGCCACGCGCGCGACACCTTCGCCAATCAGCGTGTAAAGCTGGCCGTAGACATGAAACGCCGACGCGTGCATGTGATAGCAAATCTCTGCGACGGTCATCCGCTTTTCGACAAAGTAAAGAATGCGGCGATATTCCTTGCCTAACTTCAACGAGGAAGTCCAGCCGGCGTTGAGTTCGATGATCGCGCGATCCGATGGGACAAGCGTGCGGTAGCGGTTCAGTTCGTCGAGCCGGTAAATCCCTTCCATAATCACCGCAGTAGGCTCGACTTCGATCGCGATCAGATCCGCCGGCAACGGTTCGTCGTCATAAAACTCAAACTCGCCTTCGTTCCAGACAAACAGATCGTAGATCGCGTCGAGCGTGCGCGTCTTCAGAATGTCCAGCACTTCTTCTTCAGTCATGAACCCCTGCTGGACGAGCACTTCGCCGAGTCTCGTGCCCGACGTGCGTTGGATCTCACGCGCCGCTTGTAACTGACTCTCGTCGACTTTGCCGTAGTGAAGCAGAACCTGGCCCAGATACTCGCGTGGATCGTTTGACTTCGATCCAACGATGACGCCGTTCTTGAAATACACCTGCTTGCTGACGTTGCCGCGATCGAACTTGAGTGTGCCTGATTTTCTGCCGGCTGCCAGAAACTGGAGCAGGTCAGTCAGACTCATCGTTTTCAACGTGCCTTGAATCGCCATTTATTTGTTTGATTTGTAGCCCGATTGCCGCCGCGTGTCTACATTCGGTGAGGTTCTTGGGGGGAACTCACAGTTTGGACCACCTATGTGCGGGCCTGGAAATCGTCAGTCTTCAACTAAATCCGCGGAGATCGCCGGTGCTTCTGGTCCAGCTTCTCTCGCGAGTTTCAGCAGGAAGTGCAACTTGTCAGTCTGCTCTTCATTCAAGTCGACGAATCTAACACCAAACCCGAGCCCATGATGATGATGCCGCACCTCACCTTCAAGATATAGCCAGTCCCCGTCAGGAAGGAGGACGCGAAAAGCAACGATCTCGCCGCTCAGCACCTCGCCAACAGTATCGAGGTAGCAACCGCCTTCGGAAAGATCAGTAACGCGAGCGGAGTGTCGTTCCTCTCCACCGTGCCAAACCGCATCGAGGCGCACGCTCAAACGTGGTTTCGCTCGTCTCTCATCCATGACTCAAGCATCATAGAGTTTTTGACGAGGTGAAGAAAAGGAAAATTTAATCCGTGTAGTTTGTTTCAGACTGCACTGCGCACTCGGAGTGCTTCAGGAATAATCTGGAACGTTGCGGGAAGCTTTCCAGGAAGTTCTCCGTCGACTTCCAGATGTACTTCGGCCGTTCGATCGGCCGGGCGAACGAAAACTTTTCGCGCCAGTGCATGGCTGACTTCCGGCATCGAAAGGTGCTGGCCGAGATACACGCGCGGCGCACTCGTAAAGATCTTCAACGCACTCAAATCGCCGATGCCGACGACGTCAAACTGCCCGTCCGTCAACTTTGCCTCGGGCGCGATCTTCATCCCGCCGCCAAAGAACCGCGCATTCGCGATGCAAAGATTTGCGACTGTGAGGTTCCGCTCGTGTTCGTCGTCGAGCTGCACGACGAGTCGCGTGCCTTTGTTGCGCAACGCCGTCTGCAGCATCGAGACCCCAAACGAGATTCGTCCGCCAAGTCGTTTCGGCGTGTTAACCGGCAGCCAGTCGGGAGTCCCGGCTTTGACGCGTTCGATGACTTTCGTGCTCATGCCGCAGGATGCGACGCCGAGAAAATAGCGCATCGCTTCCGCGCCGTGGTGATCGAGGAACGAAACGCGTCCCACGTCGATGCGCCGCGTTTGACCCGTGCGCAACACTCGCGCCGCAGCGCGACTCTGCGCTGGAATCTCGAGTGTGCGACGGAAATCGCCGCCGGTGCCGCTCGGCAGGATGCCGAGTTCGACGTCTTTTCCCGACGCTAGAATGCCGTTTGCGACCTCCGAAACCGTGCCGTCACCACCGCACGCGATGATGAGCGTCACGCCTTTGCGCGCCGCTTCACTCGCCAACATCACTGCGTGACCCGCGCTCTCGGTAAAGACGTTTTGAAACGCGCCAAACTGCGAACGAAGATCGCTGGCGATTTGCGACCACGCCTCCGCCGTGCCGCCACCGGCAGAAGTCGGATTCACGATTACGAGTGGTAAAGACATCGTCTATCTGCCGAGCAACTTTCGATCCTGTTGGCCGAGTTCCGCAATCTTTTCCATCACAGCGTCGGCAATTTCTTTGTGCGTGCGCAGGCGATCGGGTTTATTGAGATGTTCCGATAGATCTAGTTGCGGTCCGAAATGAATTCGAATGACATCCTCGCGGTTCCAGTTTCGCATCACTTGACGCGGGAGGCTATTGCAGAGACCGGCGATGAACACCGGAATCACTTGCGGGTGCGCGTCCATGATTAATTTGCCGACGCCCGGCTGCACGCGCAGGAACGAATACGGATCGTCACCCTTGTTGCGCGTGCCCTCAGGGTGGAAGCCGATAATGTTTCCTGGTCCAGTGCGCGCCAGGTCACTGAGAACGCGAAACGAGTACTTATCAAACGGACGCTTCTCGGGAAACGGGTGATCGCCCGTCGAAAAGAATGGCGGGTACATCGACCACCATCCCATGATCAGGTTCACCAATAGTCCCATCGGGTTTTGATAAAAGAACCTGCCGCGCACCGGAAAGAAAAGTTGTTTGCGCCAGGTGGTCCGGTAAAAGAGGACGGTCGACACGGCGTACATGTCGAAGAAGGAGCGATGGTTCGCAACGAGCACCAGCGGACGATCGTGCGACACGGCCTCGACATGTTCGAGGCCGTACACGTTCATGATGTTGTACGTGGAGAGGTGGATCCAGCCCGCGCCCATGGTGCTTTGACACCACGTCCAAAAGCGCTTCCACCGTCCTCGGTTCATCCGTTCGACAAGGCGAAGCGCGAGACGTTCAAACCATGAGAGAACTTCGAGTTCTTCGGCGGTTGGAATTGGTTTTCGATCGTCGATCTTTGATCTTAGGTCTTGGGTGTTGGTTCTTGCGTCGACAGTTCTCAATTGCAACTCCAGAACAAAGGAACAAAGATCAAAGCCCAAAGAACAAAGATCAAACTACTCTATCGAGAAGTATTTCGCCTCCGGATGGTGAACAATAATAGCCGATGTCGACTGTTCAGGCTCTAACTGAAATTCTTCAGTGAGCGAGACATCGATGCGGCCCGGCTCCAGCAACGTGAAGAGTTTTTGCTGGTCCTCGAGATTTGGACAGGCCGGGTAACCAAAACTGAAACGCGAACCTTGATACTGCTGGCGGAACAACTGCGTCAGCTCGCCGGCGTCATTTTCTGCGATTCCCAACTCCTGACGAATGCACTGGTGCCACAGTTCAGCGAGCGCCTCCGCGGTTTCGACGCTCAATCCATGAAAGTACAGATAGTCAGTGTAATTGTCAGCCTTGAATAGCTGATGTGAATACTCGCTCGCACGCCGTCCGACAGTCACGAGATGAAAGGCGACCACGTCCATGCGGCCCGATTCGCGTGACGCAAAGAAGTCTGCCAGGCACAGATGCTTGCCCGCCGGTTGCCGCGGAAAGGTGAAGCGCACGCGTTCGCTGTGGTCCTCGTCGTAGACGATCAGATCGTTACCTTCGGACTGGCACGGGAAGTAGCCATAGACGATTCGCGGCACAAGGAGCTCATCGCGTATCGAACGCTCCTTCAGCTCATCGTAGATCGGTTTCACCTTTTCACGTACAAGCGCTTTGTACTCGTCAACCGGCATCCTGCCCTGTTTGAACTGCCATTGGCCTTTGAACAACGCAGTCTCGTTCACGTACGCGAAAACGTCTTCGAGATGAATGTCGTCAATGATGCGCGACCCGTAAAACGGCGCTTTAGGAATCTGGACGTTGGGGTTGATGTTTGAACGCGTGGTATGACTCGTGTCGGCGATGACGCGCGGCTTTGCTGTCTTGCGGATGCCGAGCTTCTGCTCTTCACCCACGAGATCTTCCGGATCGTCATCGCCTTGCGTCACCGCGTCGCCGCTTCTCCCCCTCTCCCCTTCCTGTTGCTGTCCGTTTTCTCCGACGAGGAGATCCATCGTGTGCAAACCCGCGAACGCATCGCGCGCGTAGTAAAGTTGCCCGAGATAAAGCGACTTCAGATCGTCTTCGACGTACTTTCGTGTCAACGCAGCGCCGCCGAGCACGACCGGGACCTTGATGCCGCGTTCGTTCATCAGCTCGAGGTTCTCTTTCATGATCAGCGTCGACTTCACGAGCAATCCGCTCATGCCGATCGCGTCGGCGCCAAACTCGTCATACGCTTTTAGAATGCTGTCGATCGGCTGCTTGATGCCGAGGTTGTGGACCTTGTAACCGTTGTTCGTAAGAATGATGTCGACCAGGTTCTTGCCGATGTCGTGAACGTCGCCCTTCACCGTGGCGAGCACCATCGTGCCCTTCGCGGTTGCGCCGCCTTTCTTTTCCATCAACGGTTCCAGGAAACGAACGGCAGCCTTCATCGCCTCGTCTGATTGCAACACGAAGGGCAGTTGCATCTGTCCGCTGCCGAAGAGATCGCCGACGACTTTCATGCCGTCGAGCAGGATGTTGTTGATGATGTCGAGCGCGGAGTGCTTTTCTAGTCCGCGTTTAAGTTCGTCTTCGAGAC
>JAICGQ010000019.1 GCA_025923035.1 Pyrinomonadaceae bacterium
CGTCCTCTGCGTTGTCTGCCATAGACGCCTGGGCGATCTTTTGCAGTGCGGAAAGGTCCGCGCCGGAACAAAAATCCTTGCCCGCGCCCGACATCACGATCACTCGCACACTCTCGTCAGCGGCGGCGCTCGCGAGGCCACGCTTGATCTCTGCGATTAAAGCATCGTTCAGCGCGTTTCTTTTTTCCGGCCGGTTGAGAGTGATGCCGGCGACACCGTTTTCAACCGCGTAAAGAATCATGGGATTAGGTCGTCCGGAACTTCGATCTCCATTCGCAACAGCGCCGTCGAAAACGTCTTTCCCTGCGCGTCAGTCATCAACGACAACGTACCACCACCGCCAAGGCTTTCATGCAGCAGGAAATTGAGTGCACCGAGATTCGGCAACTCGAATCGCTCGATCTCACCGTGGCAAATCCCTTTGAAGTGCTGCTTCACGCGCTCCACCGTCACTTCGCGGACCAGGACCGGATAGATATCGTCGCTCAACGCGATCAGTCCGATATTCGCAGTGTCGCCCTTGTCGCCTGAACGTGCGTGGGCCAGTTTTACAAGTTGTACTTTCACGCGTCGAGCACCTCGACTGATGGTGTTATCTCTTCCTTAGGAATCAGCGCGGGCCAGTAGGCGACGATCTCTTCCACTTTGGGCCGTCCACCAGCGAACCCCGTCACTGCCGGTGGACCCGTCAGGATCAACGGAGCGATCTCTTTGGTAAACCGCTCGATCGCGCTGCGATCCTGTCCGCGAACGCCGACGCGCAGTTGCACTTCAGGCGCATCCGCGGGCGGTGGCCCAGCGAGTGGACCATGCGTCGCACTGGCGCCGACAAACTCCGTCAGGATCTGATCGAACTTCAACCCCATTCGATCCAGGCGTCGGCGGAGTATGCGATCGGCTGCCTGCGCCTTGTCGTACGCATCGGGCCAGGCGTAAACGAGCGTTCCCACCGCCTTGAACCCCGCCGAATAACTGATCGAGACTTTCAAAAACTCCGTCGCCGGACGGCCTTCAATACCAAACACGCGCACGCGATCGCGGCCTTCATATTCGAGCTGTATCGTCGTGAAATCGGCGACGCAGTCGGGCGTGATGTACTCACGCGGATCGCCCATCTCGTAGACCAGTTGCTCTTTGATACCGGGAATCACGACCCAGCCGCCCGTGCGCTCGTGTTTTGTCACTACGAAAGTTCCGTCAGGTGAGGCCTCAACGATCGGAAAACCAACGTCGGCCAGATTCGGAATACTGCGCCATTCGAACTGACAATTCCCGCCCGACGCTTGCGCACCACACTCGATGATGTGTCCGGCGATCGTGCCGGCCGCGAGGCGGTTCCAGTCGTTCTCCGGCCAGCCAAACTCGTGAATCATCGGAGCGAGTGTGAGCCCGGTGTCTGTCGCACGTCCGGTGATGACGATCTGCGCGCCTGTCTTTAGCGCTTCCACGATGGGCCACGCGCCGAGATAAGCGTTGGCGCTTTGGATGCGATCGCGAACGGTCGACAGCGGCTCGCCGGTGTCCATGTTGCGCAACTCGACACCGCGTGAAAGCAGTTCGTCGATTCGCGGCATGATGTCGTCGCCCGTGACGATCCCGATGCGGACTTTGCCACTCAAACCCAGCTCGCGCGCGACGTCGATCACCGCGCCGGCACAGCCGCGGACGTTCACGCCGCCCGCGTTTGCTGTGACTTTGATTCCTCGTTCGACGCAGGCGGGGAGAATGCGTCGCATCAACGGAACGAAATCGCGCGCGTATCCGGCATTCGGATCGCGCGCCTTTTGTTTCTGCATGATCGACATCGTGACTTCCGCCAGGTAGTCGAGCATGAGGTAATCGATTGGACCACCTTCGACCTGACGCACGGGAGCGTCAGGAAGGTCTCCCCAAAAGCCTTGTCCTGCGGCTATTCGTATTTTTTCTTTCATCGCTTGATGGTGATTAAACAATCACCACCACGCAAGAAGCAAATGGTCTCCTTTCTAAACAGCTCTCGGACCTGGAGTCGGACTCGGCGTCGGGCTCGGACTTACCGTCGGGCTTGGCATCGGACTCGGATTCGGAGTCGGTGCTGGACTCGGCGCCGGACTCGGATTTGGTTCAGGACTCGGCTGCGGAGTCGGTTCCGGTTCCGGAGTCGGTGACACAGTCGGGCTCGGCGATGGTGTTTGAGCCGGCATCGGCTCTGACGGAGTTGTCGCCGGCTCTGGCGCTGTTGCCGGCGCCGGAGCAGCTACTTCAGTACCCGTGGCCGCCGGAGTTCTCTGACCTCTTCGTCCGCGAGCCGTCGTCGCAGGCGAGAATGAACACTTCATCGTCGACCCGGGCGCTGACGTCAGGATCAACCGGTTTCCACTCTTACGCGCGCGCAGCGAAACGATCTGCGCCGGAGTAGTTGCCGTCGATTCTCCGACTTGAAGTGCAACGGCCGTGTAGCCGCCACTCTTCGAAGCCACGATGCGGCCTGTCTTACCATCGGCAGTCGTGAACTGGTTTCCCGTGATCGTGAGCGTTGTGTCGCCGGTAAGACCCACCGCATCACAATTGAAAGTACCGGCGTAAGTGCCTGAAAGGTCGGGTGCTGTGTTTTGTGGAGCGGGTGTGGCCGGGGCTGGATCTTGCGCAGCGAAGTCACCCACGTTGAATAAAAGGACCAAAGCTACCAAAAGCAGCAGTGAACCTGACAATCTGGTGCTCATGAATTTTTCCTCCCATGTTCGTTTTGCGGCACGCTCCCCACGGATCGCACCGGAAATCCAGTTTTCAGGGGGTTAAAACACAAGCAGGCGGGAACAGTTGATCTTGTACCACTCGGAGATCCAAATCTCAACCCGAGCGGAATCTGAGGCGTCGCCCAGCGTCAGTGGTTTAGACGAATGAGCGGTTCGAAGGCTCGGTGATCTGAGTGACCACATCGGCCCAGATACCGTTCCTTTCCATCTTGCCACGTTGCCTTATCGGCTTGCTGCGGTCGTGAGCGGCCTGCACGTCTTTGAGCCAGGTCTTATCCAGATAAGCCGTCTCCATGAGCAGCACCCAAAGGACCTTCAGCCCTTTCCTGAGGTACGCTTGTTCGATGTACGGCAACTCCTGGCTTCTGATGAAATCCGAAGCAAAAAAGCCTGGTCCAACCAGCAGCACCGCGACGCGATGATTCGCCAGGTTGAACATGATTGTCTTGAACCAGTCATCGCCGGGTCTTATTCGCGTATCAACAAACACGCCCAACTTTCCTTCGGCCTCGAACGGCCTCGTTTGTTGAAGCAGCTCTTCGACGAAGTTTGGCCGTTTGTTGTCATCGTGGCTGTAAGAAATGAATACCCAACAACGATTGGAGAGATCTCCACACGCGCGTTCCTGTGCAGCCGCGTCAACCGTTGCCTGCGAAACGTTCGGCGTATCACTGGTGCTTTCCGACTGAAGTTTCTTCACGTCCTGGATGCTTGGTCCAAAAACTTTCAGGTTGGTATTGTCAAGCACCACTTCGCCCCAATGCACAGCTACTTGAAGCTCAAGGTCGCCATCGGCGGAGCGTACTTTCGCTTTGTTCGCGATCTGCGCGGCAGCTCGGACAGCATCCTTCGCGCGCTCGTAAAGGATGAGCTCGAGTCCATGATCTCCCGAGTCTACCCACAGACACCGGCCCTCTATGTCGAGAACGGCGTCCATGATTCCATACGAAAGATCTCGCGCGATCTGCTTCTGCTCGTGTTCGTTGAAACAGACGAGTTTGGTGCGCCTGTCCTTAACGCCTACGCAGACCATCGCGCACTCAATGGAAGTGATGATGTGATCTCTGCCAGACATATGACTCCTCTAAGCCTTTTCTCCCTGTCGATACCAACTAGTCGCCGACTGCCACGACGGGCGCAGTACGCGCCGGCGTCCTTATCATTCCTCGCACTGCCATTCCTGCCACTATCGCCAGCACTACACCGCCGCCCGCAACAAATAACAACAAGTACGGCGCTTTGAATCGCGGTTCCTGGGTGAACGTCACAATAAGAAGACCCACATTGATCAGAACAAAACCGACGAGGTTCGCAGCGGCAGTCGTGAACGAACTAACTGTCGCGCGAACCGTATCGTCCTCAATGTATTTTGCGAGGAAAAGCTGGTTCAGTATCTTGACGATCTCCTCGCTGCCCTTAGCAAGGGCGATGGCCCCGCCGAAGAACAGCGCCGGCAATACGTAGACCGGAGTTTCACTTCGCAAAACGGATCGCACCGCCGCGCTCAACTCATCCTGGCCCACCCAGCACAACGTGAGGCCTGTAGAAAAGACCATCAGAAGATTGAAGCCCGTCGCGGCCAGCAGGCCACTCAACGATCCGGTGAACTTCTGCACCAGATAGGAAAGTGCTGATCCCAGTATTCGGGAAGTTGGCAGCAGAACTGCAAGGACAACGAACGCAAGGCCCGATTTCGGTTCCTCACCCGAAGCTTGAGCTCCCTTCACCAGGAGCGGCCAGACCCAACTGATAACAACCCAGGCGGCAAATGGCGCCGCCTTCAGCATAGTGGTCCACCATACGACGCGATCCTGCCAGAGGTACTTCCGGCCATCATGCCACGTAGTTTTCCAGGTGGCTTTGGATCTCTCGGCCCACGCCGCGCCCATGCGATAGACCTCTCGGCGGGATGCATGTGCCACCATCGCGCCGACTGCAAACACCACAGCCGCGATACAGGTAACAAAGTACGAAGTCCCAGGCACCTCAGTGTTTGTCGGGTCCTTGAGGGATAGGACGAAAAGGAACATCGGCATCGCGAGAAGAATGGCGGTGTTAAATAGGGTTGCCGCTGTCGCAAAAACCTTCGCAGCTTCGCCTTTCAGACCACTGGCGTCGAGCGTATCGACTATCCAGGCGTCGAAACTTCCCGACAGCAACGCCTCAGCGGCGGCCATGCCGAATTCGATTAGGAAGAGACAGCCCAGCACGAGCCACGGAATAAACGTTCCCTGCTGACCGAACGACAGAAAGATCGCCAACAGCAGAAGAAACATGCAGGCGACCCTGATGATGAAATGGTCGCGCACAGCCCGCATCCGGCCGCGGCTGTCGGCGTAAGCGCCGGTTGGTGTCTCCAAAAACACCTGCCACAAGAGGTGAGTTGAGATCACGAAGATCGTAATCTCGAATGAATACTTCTGGAACTGGGGCAGTCGGGAGATCACCCGGTGGAATATCAGCGGCTGGACAGTGATGTAGCCGAAGTACGCGAAATCATGCAGGCAGCCCAGCGTGTAATAAACAGCTTTCGCCCATCCGCCTTTCAGGACGTCCGTAGACGGGTACGAGGACATCGCTCACTCCTTGAGGTAGGTTGAGAACCGTGAGTGTTGCCAGTTGTCGATTGCTGGTGACGCGCAGGCTTTGAGAAATCAGCGCAGGTTCGACAATCAGCGCAGAATCGGCGCAGGATCGGCAATCGGCGATTGGCAATCGCTCGAGAATCCGGTCCCGGTCGCTAGGAAATACTCTGAGGCAGGACAAACTGACCCACGTGCGGCCCGGTGTAGTTCTGACTCGTCCGCAGCGAGAGTTCCAGGGCGAGGCGCGTGTCTTCAGGAGCAATCACGGCATCGACAAACCCACGAGCGGCGGCGTATTTAGCGTCCAGTTCCATATCATATGTCTCCCGGACCTTTTTCATTTCGGCCTCCAGCGCCGCATCCGGCGATTTGCCGTTTTTCTTTAATTTCTCGAGCTGACTGCCAAACACCGCCTGCACGGCCGAGTCGCCTTCCATCACGCCCATTCTTCCCGTCGGCCAACTGAAGATAAAATCCGGATCGAAGCCCTGTCCGGCCATCGCGTAATAGCCGGCGCCCGATGCGTGGTTCACTGTCAAAACAATTTTAGGAACGACCGCGGTCGCCATTGCCTCAACGAACCGCGCACCCGCGCGGATGATTCCCGAGTGTTCAGCCTCTGAGCCGACCATGAACCCGGAAACATCCTGCACGAACAGCAGCGGCGTCTGATGTCGATTACACGTCTCGATGAAGTAGGCGACCTTCTCCGCCGACTCCGTGTAAATGATCCCACCGAATCGCGGCGGCTTGCCGCCGGGCGCACGGACCATGCCGCGATGATTCGCGATTACTCCCACTTGAATCCCGCGAATACGAGCGTGTCCTGTGATCATCTCCTTCGCGTAGTCCGCCTGAAACTCGTCGAGATGACCACCATCGAGAAGACACTCGAGCAGCTTTCGTACGTCGTATGGTTGTCGATGATCTTCGGGAATGATGTCGTAGAGATCTTCGAGTGGATGCAGCGGTTCACCGGGTTCGATGGTGGCGGCTGTCGCAGACTGGGGCAATTCGGAAACAAACTCCCGGATCTTCTCGATGCAAGTTTGATCGTCGGCAACTCGATAATGCGCCACGCCGGAAAGCTCGTTGTGTGTGCGTGCGCCGCCGAGTGTTTCGTTATCGATGGTCTGGCCAGTCGCCCCCTTCACGAGGTTCGCGCCACCGAGTCCCATGAACGACGTGCCTTCGACCATGATGATGATGTCCGACAGCGCCGGTAGATACGCGCCACCGGCGATGCATGGGCCCATCACCGCCGAGATCTGCGGCACTTTTAAATAACGCCGCATGATCGAGTTGTAATAGAAAATGCGAGCAGCACCGTATTGCCCCGGAAACACGCCACCCTGGTAAGGAAGATTCACACCCGCGGAGTCGACGAGATAAATGATCGGCACACGCGAGCGCATCGCGATCTCCTGCGCACGCAGTATTTTCTTGATCGTTTCCGGCCACCACGACCCGGCTTTAACCGTCGCATCGTTTGCGACGACGACGACTTCCCTGCCCTCGACACGTCCGACAACAGTAACTACACCCGCGCCCGGCGCTCCGCCTTCGTACTGGTCGTACGCCACGAGCAACCCGATCTCCTGCTGGTATGAATCTTTATCGAGCAGTAGTGCGATGCGTTCGCGCGCCGTGAGCTTGCCTTGCTGATGCTGGCGTTCGATCTTGTCAGGTCCGCCGCCGAGACGGAGTCGTGATTCGAGTTGCTGCAGTTCGTCCGTTAGCTGGCGCAGGCGTTTGGTTGTTTCGACGTTTGCAATCTTCATGATTTGCGCGTGGTTGGTCTCGGTTGCCACATGGCCTTGAGCAATCTGTTCGCATCGGCCTTTGCCGGTATGCCTTCGAGGATCACGACTCGCGAACCTCGCATTTCCATAACGCCGCGGCCCGCCGGCCCTTTCCATTCATTGCGCGCGTCGCCATCAGTAAAACTGCTGCTGAAGGTGGTGTCTGGTTCCGGATAACGTCTTTGCGAACGTTTCAAGTAAGCGTCGTAGAACTCCTTAGCATCCGCTGGGGTGTCCCATACTGCGAGTTGCGCCAGAACTACGTCCGACGCCCGCCGGCCCTGGTAGATCGCAAAACGATCGCCACCCCAACCGGCCGCAGCGCGCTTCGACTCCGTGACGTTCTTTATAAACTGATCGAGCACGAGGTAGTAACCCCACTCGCCGTTGACGTCGTAATCGATGCGTCGCCAGCCTGGGCCAAGTGCGAGCGCGAGATTCGGCACGGCGACTTTCACCGCCGGTTCATACGAGAAGTACTTGTCAACGTGAAGAATCTGTTCCGTCGACAACGGCAACTTCTTGAAAGCGTCCGAGACCATGGACCAACCACCGCGTTTGTAAACCTGCGAAGCCCACGCCGAACCTTCCTGGTACGGAAACAGCAACGACTCACGCAACGCGCGTGGCGCTTGCTGGAACTGCTCGGTCGAAGTTTCCTGCGAGCTCTTGATAAACGCCAGCGCGATCAGCGGATGTTTGGCGAGGTAAAGCGTCATCGCCAGCGTCGCATCGCCTTCGATCAAAGCATGCGCGGCGAGTTCGGCGTCGGCATCACCCTTGGGCCATTTTTCGAAACGCTTGAGATTGAAGTGCTGATCCTGAAGCGCGTGTGTCAGTTCGTGGGCCATCACCGGCTTTTGACCGTCGACCTCGATCCAGTCGGCCAGGTAAAACTGCTGCGCCTTCGGATCGTAGTAACCGGCAACCTGTTCCGTCAGCAGCTTGATGAGAAAAGCGCGATAAGCGAATTCCGGCGGCGCCAATCCAAAAGCTTTGAGCAGCGTTTCGGTGGCGCGCATCTCTGCGGGTGTCGTGTCGGAGTCGAGGTTTTTGATGATCATCCGCTCGATCTCTGTGCGCGACTGGGCGCCGCTCTTCACTCCCCGCAGGATCGAAAGCTCTCTGAGTTCGCTTGTTTCTTTAAGGACCGCATCGGCGGTCGAGACCATCGCAGCGTTTTGGGCCGAACGGGACGTGGCCGTTTGGCCTACTGCCGCCGGTAAAAAGCTGCCGGCGACGAGACAGACCAGCGCGAGCAGGGCCAGGACGCTGCTAAATTTCTTTGACATAATGGGCTTTCACTCTTTATAGTCCGCTAAACGTTACAGTTGAATGGATCGGAGTTTTTTTCCTTCTTGCCCATGGACGGTTCGGAAGGCTTTGCTCAGATGACCAGCCCTGCTCTTGAAGATGTATTCGGCGTTTGGCACGAAACGGTATTACGTGTGCGTTACGCCGAAACGGACAAGATGGGCATCGTTTATTATGCCAACTATTTGGTCTGGTTCGAAATCGGCAGAACCGACTATTGTCGCGCACGCGGTTTCTCTTATCGTGATATGGAGGAGAGCGAGAGCGCGTTTCTCGTCGTCGCGGAAGCGTATTGCCGTTACAAGGCCCCGGCTTATTACGACGAGGAGTTGATCGTTCGCACTCACATCACGGAGTTGCGTAAACGCTCACTTCGTTTTGGGTACGAGATCGTACGCGCCGCGAGTGGGCAAGTCGTCGCCGAAGGAGAGACTGGTCATGTCGTCACAGATCTGAATGGACGAGTGCGATCGTTCCCCGAGAGTTACGCCAAACGTTTGCTGTCGTCTCCCATCGTTAAGCCTCATCCGGGCGCAGTAGTGCCGACTGAAACAGCACCTGAGTAATCCGTTTCTTAACCGGATTACTGTATATCCAACCAAAAAATCAGACGCTCCACTTCCTGCCACAACTCTATCTCTGACGGTGTTTCAAAATTAAGAATTGTCGCTCAGCTTTTTGTAACTTTTCGGGATTGAGATCGTTTTAGAAGAAAAGCCTCGTTGTTAGTTGCGATAACAACGAGGCCTGGATGACAACACAAGTTCGATCGCCTCGCGGCGCTCAAAGCTGTATCGTCGACGCCCCGCATCTTAGCGCACCTGGTGGCGAGCTTCAATCGAAGGAGTCGTTCCATGCGCCGCTATGCGTTATTTATTGCCGTGGTGTCCCTCACCCTTTCGCTGAACGTTTCCAGCGCGGCCCAGACATCGGAAGCCGCCGTCAATAACTTCAAGAACGCATTGAAAAAAGCCGGAAACGGCGATCTCGATGGTGCGATTGAAGACTACACACGCGCCATTCGTTTGGGATCGCGCGTCGACTCAGGTAAGTCCAAGAGCAACGCTTCTGGCAACTCGTTCGCCTCCGGCGCTGAAACTTCGAGTGACAACGAGGTTGTTGTCGTTGATCCATTTATTGCGAATGCCTACAGCAATCGCGGCCTGGCGCGTTACCAAAAGGGTGACCTCGAAGGCGCGATGGCCGATCTGAACCAGGCAATCCGCATCCGTCCGACGTTGGCAGTCGCCTATCTCAATCGCGCCGCGGTGCAACGTGCCAACCGTGAGACCATGGCAGCGGTCAAGGATCTCGACCGCGCGATCGTGCTCGATAACGAGCTGTACCAGGCGTTTAGTAACCGCGGCAGCTTGCGGCTCGACATGGGCGATTCGCAAGGCGCACTCGCCGATCTAAACCGCGCCATCAAACTCAACGGCAATCTCGCGGAGCCGTACTACCACCGCGGGTATGCCTACCTGGCAATGAAAGACTTCGACACCGCCATCATCGACTTTGAACGCGCGATCAAACTCTCGCCGAACATGGCCTGGGCTTATCAGGGACTCGGCACCGCGTGGATGTTCAAAGGTCACATGGAACAAGCGATCGAAAACTTCAGTCGCGCGATTGAGAAGGACCCGCGGATTGCGTGGGCGTTTTGCAATCGTGGTGTCGCGAAGGTTTATCTCGGACAGGAAACAGGGGCGCAAGCCGATTTCGACGAGTGTGTGAGACTAAGACCGGATTTGAAGTCGCAAGTCGAGCGGCGTGCGGAGCTGGCGAGAAGTTTGCGGCGCATTGGTAAGCAGGAGTAACGGTCAGCTTACTGATCGTGGCCAAGATTACTGATCGTGGCAGAGGTTCAGGCGTTGGATCGTACGTGCGCGGCCGGTTGTTTCATCGACGTCGATTACCGCCGCACAGATGCGCACCTGTCCACTCGAGTGTTCAGCGCGTTTCGCGATGACAGACGTGAAACGCGCAATCACATCTGTTTTGTTCATTCCGATCACGCCGGCGTAGCTGCCCGTCATTCCCAAGTCCGTCAGATAAGCCGTGCCTTCCGGCAGAATTCTCTCGTCCGCAGTCTGAACGTGAGTGTGCGTGCCAACGACGACTGAAACGCGGCCGTCCAAATGCCAACCCATTGCCACTTTTTCCGACGTCGCTTCGGCATGCACGTCGACGATTCGAACTTTCACGTCCGCAGGCACTGAGCTCAACACGTTGTCGATTATGCGAAACGGATCATCCGACGGCGGCATGAACACGCGGCCCATCACGTTTGCGACGGCCACTGGAACGCCTTTCACGTCACCGACCCAGTAACCGCTGCCGGGTGTATTCGGTGGATAGTTGGCAGGACGAAGCAGTCGCGGCTGTTTGCGGATGTAGTCGATGGCTTCCTTCTTATCGAAGATGTGATTGCCGGAGGTCATGATGTCGATGCCGCTGCCGAAGAGTTGTTCGCAGAGCGAAGGCGTGACAGAAAAGCCGCCCGCGAGGTTCTCCGCGTTCATGATGGCGAGGTCGATCTGATGTTGTTCGCGGAGGTCCTGGATGCGTTCGAGCACGGCAATACGGCCGGGCTTCGCCACCACGTCTCCGAACATGAGGACTTTCATACGGGTGAACTGGGTTTAGAAACAAAAAGCCGCGCAATCGACGGACCGCATGAGCGTGACGAACGAATCACGATCTACGATTCACGATTCGCGGTAAGTTGGCCAGAGGGAGATCCGCGTTTGCCGTTCCGAAGCCGTAATTGAACCTGCATAGACAGGTGGGTGACCTCTTATTGACGCAGCCTCTGGCAATTCTTAACGATGAAGAATTGCACTGGCTAGGCGACCTCGGTCTCCCGAATCAACGGCGTTGGCTCAATCATCGTACACTCGGTGACGAACACCGCAGAACGTTTCCCTCCGCCGCGAGGGATAGTAACACAAGACCTACGACCCGAGAAGCGAAGTGTTAAATGCTGGCAGATCTTTGTGCTTTGTACTTTGTACTCGGTTCGCAGGCGTAAGATTACACTGCTACCGTAACTATCGCCTGCGAACAAATTACTAGGAACAAAGTACTAAGTTCAGCCAAGAGACAGCTTGCCGGCGCCGCCTTGTTCGTGTTCAACGGTGGAGCGGACTTTGAGGAGACGGTCGAGCATTTCGGCACACTCAGCGCTGCGGGCGGCGAGTTGCGAATCGGCTTGTTCGTGCATGTTCTTGAGGCGGTGAAGTTCGTCGGCGATGTGCAGCGCCGCGAGGATTGCGACTTTCAGGGAGTCGACGGTCAAAGTCCCCGAGGAGATCTCGCGCATGCGACTGTCGACGAATTCAGCGAGCTGGATGATGTATTCGGTATCGCCGTCAGACCTGATGTTGTAGGTCTGATTGTAGATCTCGACACGGATGGTGGGACTACTGCTCGTGGCTTCCATGCTGCCTTTATTGATCATGCGGCCGATCCCGGAACTCATCTGAGTTCCTCAGCCATCTCCGGATCCAGAGCGGCCACGGCATCGAGCATCGCTTCGACTTTCATGCGGATCGTCTCACGTTCGGCGAGCAACTTTTCAACCTGACTTTCGAGTCGCTCTTTTTCATTCAAGACGTTACCCATGTCGCGATGGATCAGCGACAGCTCTTTCTCGAGGTTCTCTTTTTCCTGACGCAGGGTTTTGGTAAGTTCGATGGTCCGATAAATCTTATCTTCGAGATGCGAAAACTTTTCCAATCCTGACAGGCCAACCATCATTTGTCTCCCGTGAACGCTTCGACTGAAGTGAAAATCGAAAGCGATTATCCGCCTTCGCGGTTGCAAGCGCAAGACTCATTTCACAATCCCGCGCGATTTATTTTGCTGCTGTTCATTTTAGCGCTGCTCGGCGCCAAAGGTTTGCAACAACGACGACGTTAGTTGCGAGTGTCGCTCTTCAACTTCTTCATCGCGCAACGTGCGTTCGTCAGAGCGATACTCGAGACGCAAAGTGACCGATCGCTTATCAGGCGGGATGTTTGCACCCGCGAACGTACCTACAAGCATGACGTTGCGGCAGTCTGCCACACCCTGATTGCGAACGGCGCTGAGGATCTCGTCAAGCGCGACTGTGCGATTCAGCAACAGCGAGATGTCGCGCATCACTGACGGGTAACGTGGCAACGGCGAGTATTGAATGCCTCGCTCGGGTCCACTCAATAATGATCCGAGATCGAGTTCCATTACATAAACAGGCTGGCGGAACTTGTACGCCGAAGCAACCGCTTCCGCGAGTCGCCCAAGCGTTCCTATCGCAACTCCATCAGCGCGCTTGATCACGGCGGCCTGTCCGGCGCGAAGATGTTTCGCTGTCGTGCCGGCGAAGACGAGCGGACTCAGGTTCATCCAATCGACTGCCGCTTCGAGCGCACCTTTCACGTCGAAGAAGTCGAGCTCGCGGTCTGCCTGCGCTTTGTTTTCCTCGACGGCCGCACCGGTCGCAATCATCGTCAACGCAAGCGGTTCCTCCGGCAGTTCGCCATCGCTGGAAACACCAAAAACACGCCCAATTTCGAACAAACGGACGTCGCGAATGCCGTGATTCAGATTATGACGAAGCGAGTTCAAGAGGCCCGGCAGCAGACTCGATCGCATCCACGTCGCGCCTTCGATGATCGGATTCTTCAGCTCGGTCTGCGCTTCCGCGTTCAGCGCCGGGATCAGTTCGAACTGCTCTTCGCGCGTGATGAAACTGAACGTAATCGCCTCGTCGTACCCGCACGCGTTGAGTGCACGGCGCAAGGAACGTTGCTTCATCTCGGTCGGCTGATATTCACCGGGAATGTTCGACGGCGGCAGTTCAGAAGCGATCTGATCGTAACCCGAGTGTCGCGCGATCTCTTCAACCAGGTCTTCTTCCTGATCGACGTCGATGCGCCACGACGGCACTTCGGCGGTAAATTTCTCGAGCGGAAAGTAGTCGGACTTGAAACCTAGCCCGGTCAGGATACGGACCATCTCGTCGGTCTTGACGTTTAGCGACGTCAGTCCCTTCACTCGTTCGGGACGAAACTCGACGACGCGCGAAACAAACGGCTGCGGGTAGACGTCGATCGCGTCTTCGGTTGCAACACCTCCTGCAAGCTCGCAGATCAATTCGACGCAACGCGCCTGCGCGCGCAGGACATGCTCACGATCCGCGCCACGCTCGAATCGTCGTGACGCTTCGGTGTCCATGCCGAGTCGACGGGCCGTGCGACGGACGGAGTTCGGATCGAAGTAGGCGCTTTCGATCAGGACGTCGGTGGTTCGGTCGGAAATCTCTGAGTCTTCACCGCCCATGATCCCCGCAAGCGCGACCGCCTTCTCGGCGTCTGCGATGACGAGCATGTCTTCGCTCAGTTCGCGGTCGAGGCCGTCAAGTGTTCGCAACTTCTCTCCGTGAGCAGCGCGACGCACGACGATGCGCCGGCCGCTGAGCCGGTGAAAGTCGAACGCATGCAGCGGTTGGCCCACTTCATGAAGGACGTAATTGGTGATGTCGGCGACGTTATTGATCGGACGCTGGCCAATCGCTTCGAGACGTTTGACGAGCCAGTCAGGCGATGGTCCAATCTTGACGCCACGCACCAAACGGGCCGCATACCGCGGACACAGATCGGGATCTTTAATCTCTACGGATGTTAGATCCGCTGACCGACCGGCCATTTTCACAGATCGAGGTTCCGGCAGAACCAGTTCCTTACGTTCGATCACGGTCACTTCACGCGCGATACCAACGTGCGACAGACAATCGGGACGGTTCGACGGAACTTCGACGTCGAGCACAGAGTCGTCCGCGTGCATCTCGACCGCATCGATGGCCAGTCCGACCATCGTCAACCGATCGCGCAGCTTCTGCGGGCTCAAAGAGGTATTGGTTAACTCCCGAAGCCAGTTGTAACTGATCAGCATTTATTCGAATTGCTCCAAAAAACGCACATCGTTCTCAAACAGCAGACGAATATCGTCAAGCTCGTACATCAACGCGCACATCCGATCGATACCCAGGCCAAACGCAAAACCCGAATAGACCTGCGGATCGACGCCGACGGCCCGCAACACGTTCGGATGCACCATTCCCGATCCACCCAACTCGATCCAGCCGGAGTTTTTGCAAATCCGGCAGCCGCTGCCTTTGCATTTGAAGCAACTGAAGTCGAACTCGGCGCTGGGCTCGGTGAACGGGAAGTACGACGGTCGAAAGCGCGTAACCGTGTCAGGGCCGAACATGCGCCGCAAAAACTCTGCGACTGTTCCCTTCAGGTGGGCCATCGTAATACCGCGATCGACACACAGACCTTCAACCTGGAAGAACATCGGATTGTGCGTCGGATCGGGTGTGTCGCGGCGAAAGACGCGGCCGGGTGCGATCATCCGCACGGGCACGCCACGACGTTGCATCGCGTGTATCTGGACCGTCGAGGTCTGCGTGCGCAGCGCGAAACCTTCAGTTGTGTAGAACGTGTCCTGCGACGCGCGCGCCGGATGATGATCCGGAATGTTGAGTGCGTCGAAGTTGTAGAAATCGGTCTCGATCTCGCGATCGTCTTCGATTGCGTAACCGAGGGCGACGAAGATGTCTTCGATGCGTTCGCGCAGCAAAGTGATCGGATGGCGATGGCCGGAGCGCGGACGACGCCCGGGCATCGTCACGTCGATACTCTCGCGTGCGGTGCGCTGCGCCTCGATGTGTTCCTTTAAACTCGCCTCGATCAGCTCGACCTGTTGGACCATCGCCTCTTCGTGCGATCGCACCAACTGACCAAAAGCAGGTCGCATATCCGCAGCGACGCGGCCGATCGACTTTTTCGCAGCAGCCAACTCGCTCTTCTTTCCGAGATGACGGGCGCGAACCTCGGCGAACGCGCGTTCCTCCGCGACCGCCGTCTCCAAATCGGCTTGCGCTAACTGCGCGGGATCGCAAAAGCGAACAAAGCGTTCGATGTCTTCGTCGAACGCTTTGCGGGCCGCTTCCACCTGGCGCTCAGGTGTTAGTGCTGGTTGGTTTTCTGTCATCCAATCACCGGACTACGGTTTCTTGACTGCCACCCACTTGCCCTGCAACTGTCCGGCGAAATCGAAATCACCCGACAGTTTTCCTTCGACAACCACGGCGCTCATCGAAATAACGCCGTTCTGACCTTCGAGCTCGAACACGAGTTTCCCGTCTTTCCACGTGCCGCTCTTGATCTGCGATTCGCCGAGTTGCGAACTGCTGCTGCCGGTGACGGTCTCGCCGTCGATCTTGAGGACGAGCAAGAACGGGAATGGTTGACCCTGAGCATCGGCTACGGCTTCCCACTGGCCATTCAAGTTAACCGCGGCAGACGACGCAGCTTCCGCAGCAGGGACCTTCTTCAACTCGAGAGATCGCTTGGCCTCGCCTGCGGTCCAGTCGCCGCTGATCTTGTCGCCGTCAACGACGCCACTAATCGTTCCCTCTTTTGCCGCAGCGCCGAGCTTGAGCGAGAGCTTCGATTCGGCAAGCGTGCCTTCCGAGATGTCGATGGCAGTTTGGCCTTTCGTCAAACGGCCGGAGATCTTGCCGCCGTCGTTCTTCAATTCGAGCCACACTTTTTCATCGGCGGCGCCGGCCATCTTCAATGTGCCTTCATACTTTCCGGAGAGAGTGTCTTGGGCAAACGCGGCAGATACCGCGAGCATAAACGTGAACACGAATAAGCAAACCAATCTGTTAAATGTTTTCACGTGATTATTTCCTTTCGAGAAATTACTAGGCTGCCTTGTTGCGTTGCTCGCTGTTGAGCGCGTTCTTGGCCTGTTCGGCGACGCTGGCAAAGGATTCCGGTTGATGAACAGCGAGATCCGCCAGCACTTTGCGGTCGAGCTCGATGCCCGCCAGTTTCAGACCGTGCATGAGTTGCGAATAGTTCAAACCATTCAAACGGGCCGCCGCCCCGATGCGCACGATCCAAAGGCTGCGGAAGTCGCGCTTCTTCAACTTTCTTCCGGTGTACGCGAAGTTCAACCCGCGCTCGACTGACTCTTTCGCTGAGCGATACAGCTTCGACTTCGTACCGCGATAGCCTTTGGCCAGTTTCAATATCTTCTTGCGCCGTTCGAGACGCTTATTGCCACGTTTTGCTCTGGGCATAATTAATCCCCTTTCTATTTATAAAACTCTAATACTGCGGTTCAGTCGCGGCCGTACGGCAACATGTTAGTGACGCGCTCGTGATCGGATTTGGAGACGAGAACGTCGATGTCGAGATGACGTTTACGTTTGTTCGTCTTCTTGGTCAGGATGTGTCGCGCGTGCGAATGACCGCGTTTGATCTTTCCGGTGGCGGTCAGGCGAAACCGCTTCGCCGCCCCCTTATGGGTCTTTAGTTTAGGCATTTGATTACCAACCTTTCGCTGTAATTCGTTCTAGCTATCTTTGTGCTTTGTACTTGGTTCTTTGTACTTTGATCGCCTGCGAGAGTCATCACGTTAATTCGATGGCTACATCTGCGAACAAAGAACAAAGCACCAAGCACAAAGCTCTACACCCTCACGTCACGTGAGGCTCTGGCTTCGCTCCTCCGGACTTGTGTCGCTTGGGTCCGAGGATAATGAACATCTGATTCCCTTCCATTCTCGGGCGCGCCTCGACTTCACCGACGTCCGCGAGATCCTGCTCCAGTTTCTCGAGGATGCGCGCGCCGAGCTCGCGGTGCGTCATCTCGCGTCCGCGAAACCAGATGGTCGCTTTCACTTTGTCGCCATCCTGGAGCCACTGACGGGCGTGCTTCATGCGGTAGTCGTAATCGTGATCGTCCGTGCCGGGCCGAAACTTCACTTCCTTGACAGTGATCGTGACCTGTTTCTTCTTGGCCTCGTTCGCTTTCTTCTTTGCCTCGTACTGGTACTTGCCGAAATCGATGATCCGGCAAACGGGAGGATCGGCGTTCGGCGCAACTTCGACGAGGTCCAAACCCTTGTCGCGAGCGGCGCGGATGGCGTCGCGCACGTCCATCACGCCCAATTGCTCTCCTTCCTCGCCAATGACCCGCACTTCGGGCACGCGAATTCTTTCGTTAATTCGGACCGGCGGCACGCGCCGGTTATCGGGACGCTGTCCACGACCGCGAAAGCCTGTAGCTATTGCTGCACCTCCTAAGTTGCGTCTTCGAATCGAGGATCTTGTTAGCGAAGTCGGATCCTCCGACTCGGAGACTAGTTGCTTGTCAACGCGCGCGTTTCAACCAAACGCCGCGCCATCTCTTTGAATTCGTCGATCGACATCGCACCGATGTCGCCTTTTGCGCGTTCACGAACGGCAACCGCTCGTTGCTCCTTCTCGCGATCGCCAACCACGAGCATGAACGGCACTTTCTGTAATTGCGCGTCGCGAATCTTCGCGCCGATTTTTTCGCTTCGCAAGTTTGCTTCGACCCGGAAACCGCCGGCACGCAGTTCGTCGGCGAGTGCCTGTGCGTAGTCGTTAACGCGGTCCGTGATCGGCAGGACGGCGACCTGGACCGGCGCCAGCCACATCGGAAACGCGCCCGCGTAATGCTCGATTAACACGCCGAAGAACCGCTCGACCGAACCGAACAACGCGCGATGGACCATCAACGGCTGGTGAGGTTTGTTGTCTTCACCGATGTACTCCATCTGGAACCGCTTCGGCAGGTTGAAGTCGAACTGGACCGTCGTCAACTGCCAGTTGCGGCCGATTGCGTCCTCGACACGGATGTCGATCTTTGGCCCATAAAAAACCGCTTCGCCTTCGACGCGCGTGTACGGAATGTTTCGCGAGTTCAAGGCATCGACCAGCGCGCCTTCCGCGTTGTCCCAGTCTTCGTCGGAACCGAGATAGTTCACGTTTGGATCGTCACCGCGCACCGAGAGTTCGACTTTGATGTCTTTGAAGCCGAAGACTTCGTAGACGTGGAACGCGAAGTCGATACAAGCGAGTATCTCGCCGCGAATTTGATCGGGCGTGCAGAAGATGTGAGCATCGTCCTGCGTAAATCCGCGCACTCGCGTCAGGCCGTGCAGCGCCCCCGAGAGTTCGGCGCGATAACACGTGCCGAGTTCGGCATAACGCAGCGGCAGATCGCGATACGATCGCTGTCCCGTCTTGTAAATACCGATGTGGAACGGGCAGTTCATCGGCTTGATCCGGAACTCCTGCTCTTCGAATTCCATCGGCGAGAACATGGAATCGGCGTAGTTCTCTTCGTGTCCGCTCGTGAACCAGAGTTCGCGCTTCGCGATGTGCGGCGTGAAGACGAGTCCGTAATTTCGTTTCAACAACTCTTCGCGCAGGAAGTCTTCCATCGCCTTGCGAATGGCGCCGCCTTTTGGGTGCCACATCACCAGGCCCTGGCCGTAGTCTTCCTGAATCGAGAAGAGATCGAGTTCGCGTCCCAGGCGGCGATGATCGCGCTTTTCGGCTTCTTCACGTTGCTTCAGCCACGCGTCCAGCTCTTCCGGCGTGAAGAACGCCGTGCCGTAGATGCGTTGCATCTGCGGTTGTGAGGCGTCGCCTTTCCAGTAAGCGCCGGCGAGTGAAAGCAGCTTGAAGGCGCGCAGCTTGTTCGTGTTCGGCACGTGCGGGCCGAGGCAGAAGTCGATGAACGGCGAGCCGTCGATGTAGTAGACGCTGACCTGTTCGCCGGCCTTTTCGTCGATCAGTTCGCATTTGAGCGGCTCTTCACGTTCGCCGAAAACACGGAGCGCTTCGGCTTTCGAGATCTCTTCGCGACGATAGCCAAGGTTCTGACTCGCGATCTGCTTCATCCGCTTTTCGATCACCGGCAGATCCGCTTCGGTCAGCGCACGCGGCGTGATCACGTCGTAGAAGAAGCCGTAGCGCGGATCGTCGAGCAATGCCGGACCGATGCCGAGCTTCGTACCGGGGAAGAGATCGAGCACGGCCGCGGCGAGCAAGTGGGCGGTCGAATGACGCAGGACTTCCAGACCGTCACGCGTTTGCGGGACGATGGGTTCGATCTGAACCACGGATTGCTCGGATTCAGGCGCATCCGCGTCCAACTGGGCGGTCAGGTCGACCTCGCGCCCGCCGATTTTGGCGGCCAGCGCTTGTTTGGCCAGATCACGGTCCAGTTTCTTCAAAGCGTCAGCTACCGTTGCCGATGCGGGCACCGGGACAGGAGAGCCGCCCTTCAGTTGTACGTTGATCTCACTCATTGCTAAATCGCCTCGTGGGTAGTCAGAACTCCGTTAGACAGACCTGCCTTGCAGGGCCGAAGACGATTCCTCACGATTTGCGATTCACTAATTGCTGTACTTCAGTTGATCGGTTTCGATAGGAGCGCCTTCGCCGTGCGCCCGCGTAGTGCGGGTCGGCTAAAAAGTAGTGAATCGAGTGAATGTTCGATTCATGACGAAGGTCTTCCGGAGCTCCTAACAAAAATTAGAAAATCGACGCCGGAGTTTAGCAAAGTGCCTGGCAACGACGCAAGTTAAAGCTCGCCAATCTCGGACCTTTGCGATAGCATGTGCGGCGCCAGCTTTCCGTTTTTATCATCCACAACCTGTGTTCTAGGAGACAAAGTATGCGATCAGCGTCCCGAGCCGTCGTGGTACTCCTGTTGTCGATTTGTCTTTTGATTACTGTTCCCGCTCAGACACGTAATGGCGGCGCGAGGAGCAATGGCGCGAGGCCGAGACCGGCTGCCGCAGCCGAACCGGTTAATGGAAAGGCGGCGCCGGTGAGTGAGATGCGCGCGGCGATTGAGCGTTACGCCGTCGACCGTGGCAGTCTGGCGCGTTCGTATCCGGTCGCCATCTCGCAGGCGCGACGCGATCGATTCAAAAAGTACTACAGCGACTGGCTGGCCAACCTGCAAACACTCGACTTCGACTCGATGAGCCAGGACGGCAAGGTCGACTACATCCTCTTCAAAAACCACCTCGAATACGAACTGCGACAACTGGACATTCAGGCTAAACAACTCGCCGAGATCCAAACGCTGGTCCCGTTCGCGAAGACAATCATCGATCTCGAAGAAGCACGACGTCGCATGGAACGAATTGATTCACCGAAAGTGGCCGCGACTCTGAACGAGCTGCGCAAACAAGTCGATGCGCGAAGGCGAGCGGTGGAGGGCGAATCACCGCGGCCCAAGAAAACCGTAGCGAATCGTGCAGTCGCCGCCATCAACAATCTGCGCGGCAATCTGCGAAATTGGTACACGTTTTACAACGGATACGATCCGATGTTCACGTGGTGGAACGAAGAGCCTTACAGAGCGCTGGATCAGTCGCTCACAAACTATTCAAATTTTATTACTGAACGAATCGTCGGCATTCGCAGCGAGGGCACACAAACAGGACAAGGCGGCCCGCCACGTGGTCCAGGCGGAGGCGGAGGCTTCCAGGGTGGACAAGGCGGCGGTGGCGGTGGTTTTCAACGACCCGGCGGAAACGCAGCGCGCCCCGGCGACGCGAGTGACATCGTAGGCGATCCGATCGGACGTGAAGCGTTGATCAGCGAACTACGCTCCGAAATGATCCCTTACACGCCGGAAGAGATCATCGCCATCGGCGAGAAGGAGATGGTCTGGTGCGAGACGGAGATGAAGAAAGCGTCTCAACAACTCGGCTTCGGCGACGACTGGCACAAGGCACTCGAACACGTCAAAAACCTCTACGTCGAACCCGGCAAACAACCGGAAATGATTCGCGAGCTGGCGTTCGAAGCGATCAAGTTCGTCGAAGACAACAACCTCGTCACTGTCCCGGATCTCGCACGCGAAAGCTGGCGTATGGAGATGATGACGCCCGAGCGACAACTCGTCAGCCCGTTCTTCCTCGGCGGCGAAGTGATCCAGGTGTCGTTCCCCACTAACACCATGGCCCACGAACAGAAGATGATGAGCATGCGCGGTAACAACCGTCACTTCTCACGCGCCACGGTCCATCACGAACTGATCCCCGGCCATCACCTGCAGGGCTTTATGGCCGCGCGTCATAAGCCATATCGCGGCGTCTTCAGCACGCCGTTCTGGAGCGAAGGAAACGCGTTGTATTGGGAATTACTGCTGTGGGACCTCAACTTCGCGAAGACTCCCGAAGACAAGATCGGCATGCTCTTCTGGCGCATGCACCGCTGCGCGCGCATCATCTTCTCGCTCAGTTTTCACCTGGAAAAGATGACGCCGCAAGAGTGCATCGACTTACTGGTCAACAAGGTGGGCCACGAACGCGACAACGCAACCGCCGAGGTGAGGCGCTCGTTCGACGGCAGTTACGGGCCGCTTTATCAGATCGCGTATCTCATCGGCGGGATACAGCAATACGCGATGCACAAAGAACTCGTTGGTTCAGGAAAGATGACGAACCGCCAGTACAACGACGCGCTGCTGAAGGAGAACCGTATTCCGATCGAGATGCTGCGCGCAGCGATCACGAACCAGAAACTGACGCGCGATTTCGCGACGAACTGGCGCTTCTACGACCATCGATAACAACCGCGGATAAACACGGATTTATTTCCGATACGAGAGTCGTAGCTTTACGAACATGCCGTCAGTGGCTTTAAGACTCGGACGATAGAAGAGCATCTGCGGCGCGGGCGCGCTGGCGGTCAGCGCCCGCGTATTCGTCCCGGCGTCCTTTTCTTCCCTGGTCCACGTCTGGCCCACGTTCTCCATGTCGAGTCGTCCGACGCTGTTGCTCCACGACTGTTCCCACTTCGCCACCTGCTCGTTCGTGAGTTTCTGTGCCTTGTCGGTGATCTGCACGCCTTCGAGCGGCACCGGCGTCACCAGCACGCTCAAAACTTCGGCGACCTGATCGGGACGGCTTCTTCGGATCGTGAAAAACGGCGGACTGTCTTCCTGCGCCGGGATCTCCGCGAGCTTGCCGACGCTCACCTGATTGTCGCCGTTCAGCGTTCGCGTCGTGGGGAAGATCAGATACGGTTCGCCGAGCGTACCGTCTGCGTAGAGTTCGCGATCGATGACGTAGAGGTATCCATTTCGGGCGGCTTCGACGCTGATTCGCAGTCGATCGCCGGCGACGAGTTTCGTGTTGGCGGAGATGCGCTCAGGCACGTATTCCTTCCCCGCATTGTCGTCGTGAACGATGATGCGCTCCCCTGAATCGGATCGACCGGCCGGACGCAAACGCCAGATGGTCACGCCCACTACTGACTCGGGCACGACGTTATCGACCGGCACATTCGGCGTTGCAATGCGGTACTTGCTGCTGGCACGACGGCGACTCGTCGTCTTGCCGGCAGCGGGCGCGATGTACGCCGTGTCCCAAAGCTTGCGTGTCGTGTCGTCCGACTTTTGGGCCACCACGAGCGAGCCCGTAATCAGGAACAGCAGCAAGAAACCAATCAGCACTTTCATGATTCACCTCCACTCGCCCTGCATGACGAACGCCGCCCAGTAATAAGGCGACTGCCATTGCTTCACTCGCAACATTTCGATCTGCGCGTCGCGCAGTGCTGCGGCGGGCGTCTTTTTGTTCTTCAGCATCCGTCCGTAAAGATGCTGCATCAGTTCCGCCGTCGCTTTGTCGTTCACGTTCCACAGACTCACGATCACACGACGCGCTCCGGCGTACATGAATCCCCGCGTCAGTCCTTCGAGGCCTTCGCCTTTGACGTCTTTTCCGAGTCCTGTTTCGCACGCGCTCAGGACGACCAACTCCGCCGGCAAGTTGAGGTTGTAAATGTCGTGCGTGCGCAGGAATCCATCCTGCGGTTTCCCTTGTTGGTCCACAAGCGACAGCACGATCGCGGAGAGTCCCGCGCGCGACGTGTCGAGGTAACCGTGCGTCGCGAAGTGTACGTAACGGTAGTTGCTCAACTCGCCGCTGGTCGCAATCGATCGGTTGGCGCGAAAATCGACGGCGCGCAGGTTCGACGCCGTCGGAGCAACGGCGAGAATCCGATCGGCTTCCTGGCGCGTGAACGGCAACCGCCGCACGTTGAGTGGACCACCCGACCCATTGCCGACGTGCTCGATGATGCGCGCGTCGTCATCGGCAGTCGCGGTTGTCGCTGTTCGCGACTTGAATCGCGAATCTCGCGCCGAAAACACCGGATCGGCAATCACTGCCACGGCTTTCGGGGCAAGTGGGCGATTCGCCAGCGTCTGACGTTGAATCGCCAGGGATGATGCAGAAGGCAGGCTGACCAACTCGTGATCGAGGATCAACGGCCGCGTCGATCCCGGCGACGGCAACGCCGCAAATGGCACGTATTGCAGCGCTCCGTCGGCGACTACCACCATGCGTTTCGTGCCAAACTCTGCAGCGGCGGGCGCAAGAATCATCCGCGCGAGTTCTGCAGACGATTGTTGAAACTGTGAATCCGCATCTGCGATGCGACGCTGTCGCTGCTCGGGAGTTTCCAGCGACTTCGTCACGCTGCGCGCCGTCAGCGATTGATAAACCCGCTGGGCGACCTTCTTAATGTCTTCACCTTTCGGCAACGCGAAAGCCTTCATCGAGTCGCGAGTGACGGCCCACACGTAACTGCGTTCGTCGCCCAGCGAATACTCCAGCAACACCGTGTTTGGCTCCAGCAGGTGCTGAATCTCTTTCAATCCGAGCGGCTGCGGCTGCGTCAGCGCCGCGTAAGCCGGGCTCGCCTTTCGAATCGCAACTTGCACCTGCTGATACTCGTCTTCGAGCGCGCGAATCTCTTTGCCAAACGTTTCAATCTCCTGCCGGTTGCCGTTCTGAGCAGTTAGTTGAATCTGGCGTTGGGCCTTCGCGTTGATCGCCTGCCTGATCTCGCGTTCGCGTTTGACCAGATCCACACTGACGCCCTGCTCGATGTCCGCGGGCGCTTCGTTCAGCAGTTCCAGGAGACTCCGCGCGCGTCCACGTTCACTGGCTTGCAGTGCTTCCGCATCGTGTCGAGCCGCCGGGTCCTTTGCGTGAAGCTGCATCAACACGTCGACATACAACTCGTACGCCTTTTCTCTCGACGCGAGATAAGACGCACGCTGCGATTGACTGCCGGAGCGAGCACGCACCGTTTCAATCAGCGACAGCGATTCCTCGACGTCCGTTCTCGCCGCCGCGAGATTGCCGAGCTTTTGTTGTGCCCGAGCGCGACCCTCCAGGGCGCCGGCGGCGCTATTGAGATCGTTGATGCTGCGCGATATCGCGAGCGCCTGGTTGAAGTGGTCTAACGCCTTTTCCGGCTGGTCCAGAAGGTTGTAGACGTGGGCCAGATTTACGTGACCAAACGCTTCGCTACGAATGTTCTTCGCGGTTCGCTGTATCTCTAGTGACTGTTGATGCAGGTCGAGCGCTTTTGGCGGTTGGCCCATGGCGGAATAGGTGGCGCCAAGGAGGTCAAACGTCTGGGCTTCGAGCGCTCGGTTCCCATTCTTCTGCACGATCGCGAGCGCTTGATTGTATTGGTCCTGCGCCTCTCGATATTTCGCCAAGTGGTGGTACGCGTAACCGATATTGTGCAGGGTGCGGGCCTCCGCGTTTCGATCTTGTCCGGTCTTCAATATGGCCAGGGATTGTTGCAGGTAATCGAGTGCTCGTTCTGATTCACCAAGACTGTTGTAGGCGACGCCGATGTTGTTCAGAACGATTGCGCGACGCGGCGGCGACTCAACTAAAAGCGGAAGTGCTTGCAAGTAATAATCGAGGGCCCTTTGATAGTCGGCCGACTCCTGGTGCAGCTTGCCGATGTTGTTGAGGGCCGAACCCTGCGTCGGCTTATCACCTGAACGGCCCGCGAGCACACGCGAGCGCTCATGGTGTGCGTACGACTTTGTGATGTCGCCGAGATGATCACCATAGGTGCCGCCCAATTGGGTCTCGATCGACGTCTCGAGTCGCTGCACTCCGATCTGCTGCGCCAACGCCAGCGCCCCTTCAAAATAAGGCAAGGCGTTTCGACCTTCATTCAACTGCAAATGCGTGAATCCGATTCTCTCGGTAGCTAATGTCTGGCGGTAGGTATCGCCGGCGGCCTGGAATAACGGTATCGCTTCCGTGTATTTGGCGATCGCCTCACGCTTTGCGGTCGCGGCCGGCTGTGGCCGCAGTTTTTGAGCCTGGTCGAACGCTCGTTGACCAGCAACATGCTGCTTGTCAATCGCAGTCGCCTCGCGCAGGGCCATGATCTTGATCTGATAATGGGCGGCAC